>JAEHCT010000072.1 GCA_020697635.1 Candidatus Bathyarchaeota archaeon | reverse complement strand
AGTCCAAGGCTTACATGAACAGCGCGGCCCACGGCCCCACGCTGAAGCGTGTGCACGACGCCACACAGGAGTGGTGGAGCCTCAGGATCAACGAGGAGCAGGTCGAGCCCCCGGACGCAGCCTCGGAGGCCGCCAAGATGCTCAACATCTCCCCCGAGGAGATGTGCTGGGTCAATAGGGTCAGCCAGGGTATGAACATAGTTGCATCTATGATGAAGCCCGAGAAGGGCGAGAACATAGTCGTCACCGACCTGGGCTACCAGAGTAACGTCTACGTCTGGATGCCCTACAGGCTCCAAGGCGTCGAGATCAGAAGGATAAGGCACAGGGACGGCGTCATCGACGCAGGCGACTTCGAGAAGGCCATAGACGACAAGACGCGGGCGGTGAGCATGAGCGAGGTAGAGTGGACCAGCGGCGTCAGGTACCCCATGAGGGAGATAAGCGAGATCGCCCACAGCCACGGCGCCTACGTCGTCAACGACGCCTACCAGGCGGTGGGACCCATGGACGTCGACGTGAAGACCGAAGACGTCGACTTCTTCACCTTCGGCAGCGAGAAGTGGCTCTGCTGCCCGGCCATGACAGGCGTCCTCTACGTGAAGAAGAGCCTCCACGACATGTTCCAGCCCACGTACATGAACTACCACAGCGTAGAGGAGGCGTTCAGGGACGGCGCCCCATGGGAGAAGCCCGGCCACGACAACATAGAGTCCTACAGCGGGGCGCTCTACCCCGACGCACGGAAATACTACCGGAGCTGCGTCAGCGAGGAGTTCACGTGGGGCTTCCACGCATGCCTCAGCTACTTCAACCAGCTAGGCGCCAAGCAGATCCAGAAGCGGACCGCGGAGCTCAGCCAGCGCCTCATAGACGGGCTACAGGAGCATCCCGTGAAGATCAACACGCCGGAGGAACCCGATGAACGCGGAGCGTTGGTGACATACAACACCGGAAGCTTCGAGAAGAACCAGAGAATATACGAAGAGCTGCGTAGAAACGACGTGATAGTAGCTCACAGGTACGCGGCGGGCGTAGGCGGGATACGGGTCTCGTGCCACTTCTTCAACACCGAGGAAGAGGTAGACCGCCTGCTGGAGATACAGGGAAAGCTGTTGAACTAGGAAAAGGCGAGTTATTCCCCCTTTTTAATTAAACCACGCTGTTTCCATGGATCCCGAGTATATAGTATAAAGCACCTCTAAATCCTCGGTATCAGGCTTACTCAATCATTATAAAACCGGCTAATAACGGGTAGACGATGCCTAAACGTGGGTCCCTACTGCTAGCACTAGGTCTAATGATACTGTTCACCGTGATAGGTGGCTCAGCAGTCGCATACGGACAAGACGCCGACATAACGGTGACGCAGTGCTACGTGTCAGATGAACGAGTCGACGTGGGCGAAGAGGTTACAGTCGGGTTCAGGCTCGAATGGACCGACACGGGGAATCCCCTCTCTCATGGAAGCGTCTACATCGTCGGAGATAGCCAGAGTCATCTCATATGGGAGGATGGGTGGGTCATATTCACAGATACCTGCGATTACCCATACGTCAAGGAGTGGATGATCTCTTACGTGAGCTACAACGGCAACCCCAAAACCGTGCAGTTCGATGAAGACTCCCCGACATGCATCTTCGACAGCGTACAGATCACTTTGATCCCTGAATACGAGAGAACCACCACCGGCGAGGAGCCCAGCATTATAGTCTACGCCTTCTACGCCTCCAACTACGAGGACTTCACGGGCACGGTCCACCTCAACTACACGGATGACTTCGACTTCATCGGCAGAAGAGGCGTTAAGGTGGTCTCCATAGATGATCCCCTGCATGGGATCAAGGAGTTCGAAGGCAACACCGTGAAAATCACGTGGGACAGGGTGAAGGTGGACCTGTACAGCCCGAGGAGGAGGTACAACCCGGGACGAGAGGCAAAGATAGACTACCTAGTCTATTATGAGTCCGACCTCACGCCGTTCCTCGGGGAGATCACGCTCAACGACACGCTCGTCAAGGACGAGGTGGGCTGCTACCGGTATACGGTAGAATCCATCACGGACTGGAGGAACGGTATAACCGAGTTCACGACCGACACCGCTGACGTGATCTTCGACAAGGTACTGGTTGAGCTGGAGGTCGAGGACACCAGGATAGACGTCGGCGAGGAAGTGGAACTCAGATGCACCGCTCGATACGTCTACGACGACTCGGAGTTCTCGGGAGACCTGTCCTTCTCAGCGACCAGTAAGGAAGTCGTGGGGAAGAGCGATGTCACCGTCCGGCGGGTGATGGACAGGAAATGGTTCCTAGACACCTTCGAGTCCAACTCCGTCGAGGTCATATGGGACAGAGTCAAGGTTGACATCGAGGCCCCAGACACACGGGTCGATGTCGGCGAGGAGGTAAACGTAGAGTACAATGCCTACTACGAGTACGACGGTACGCCGCTGATGGAAGGGGATGTGGAGCTCAACGCAGAGTCGATCACGAGGGAGGACGTAGGCAGCTTCACGTTCACGGTCGCCGAGGCGCATGGAAGCCTCTACGACATAGACGCCGTGGATGTAGGGGAGGTAACTGTGGTCTGGGACCTGGTGGAGTTCACGCCCGAGACCCCCATAACACGCGTCCTGGAATCATGCATGACCGAGCCAGCTATGATGGGGGTCTACGCCTACGACGGCTCACCGTTCATGGGAAGCTATGAGGTTGAGTACGAAGACCACAGCGGATTCAAGACCTACTTGGTCATGGCGATGGTGGACGACCTGCATGGGCTCAGCTGCTTCACCGCGGAGGAGGGGAGCATACTGTTCGACACCGTGGCCGTGAGGGAGAGCGTGACCCAGTTGATGCCTGGGACCTTCAAGGTGACGTACACCCTCAGCTACGACTCGGATAACGCTCCTGTGACGGACGCCGTGGTCGCCGTGAACGGCGAGACGTGTGCCTACAATGGGGGCGGCGTATACACGACGACGCTCAACTCGTTTCTGCCGATGATGACCACCAACACCTTGGTTGTTGTCGGAGACCACCCCGTAACCCAGTCGACGAACTCCAAGCTCCTCGTCGTGAACTCGGCCATAGTCGTGGTGTTGACCGCCGTCGCCGGCCTGGTCGCTTTAAGGTCGTTGTCCAGGAAAAAAAAGGTGGATTACAACCTTATCCAGCCAGGGTAGACCGGGTGCTTGCTGCATATCACCTCGATAAACGCCGGCTTGTTGCCCGAGTTAGCTTTTAACGCCCTTTTCAGCGCGGGAGCGACCTCGTCCGGGTCCTCGACCCTCTCCGACTGGATGCCGAGGGCCTCCGCCACCTTGGCGCTGCTCTGGACCTCGTGGCTGGTGACCTCGGAGGTGTATGGGCTGTGGCCGGGGCCCCAGAACCCTGGGCCGTAGCCGCCGAACCCGTCGTTGTTTATGTGGATGGTGGTTATGCCCATCTCGTGGCGGACCATGGTCTCCCAGTTGCCCATCTGGTAGCCGACGCCGGCGTCCCCCGTGACGCTGATCACCTGCCTCCCGGGCATCGCCAGCTTGGCCCCCATGGCGGCCCCCAGGCCGTAGCCGAGGGTGGAGACGTTGCCCCACCCGAGGAAGCCGTGAGGCGCCCTGGCCCTGTAGACTGTGCTAAGCTGGTCCCTTGTGTTGCCGGACTCGTGGGTCACTAAGCTGTTTTCCATGTCCAGCACGTTCATCAGCTCGGCGTAGACCCTGTACGGGTTGACCGGCTTCTCGCTGGACTCCATCCACGGGCCATACTTCTCGTGAAGAACCCTCCACGAATCCTCTATCTCCTTGACCAGGGCCTCGTTCTTCTTGGGCGTCCCACGCCTCTCCAGCTCGGCGGCGAGCTGACGGAGCACGAGCTTCGCGTCGCCTAGGACCACGTGGTCCACCGCGTAGTCGCAGTTGACGTCGGACTCGTCCACCGTGCACTGGATGATCTTCTTGCCCGCTGCATCGGGGATGGCGTGCATGAAGTGGCTGGGCGTGAACCCCACGCCCACGGCTAGCACCAGATCCGCCTTCCTGAGGAATCTCTCAGCAGGCTCGCCTCTGACGCCCAGGGATAACGGGTGATCCTCGGGGAAGGCGCTCTTGGCTTTAAGCGTCGTCAACACGGGGAGCTGAGCCAGCTCAGCGAACTCCAGGAGCTCCCTGCACGCGTCTGAGCTGAAGACGCCGTGGCCGACCCAGAGAAGGGGGCTGCGCGCCGCCCTCAGAGCCTTCACCGCCTTCTCGACATCCCCGGTGTCGCCTTGGGACCTCCATCCCTGGATAGGCTTGTAGGTGAACATTTCTTCGTCGTACTGGCCGAGCCTCCTCGGGAGGCTCAGCAGAACTGGGGACGACCTGCCGGTCTTGAGCTTTGTATAAGCCCTCCTCATGAACTCGGGCACCCTCTCCGCCTTGTTGATGTAGCCGCACCACTTGGTCACGCTCTGGAAAGCGTCCTCTATGTTGAACCTCTCGCGGCCGTACACCGACGACGAGACACCGTCGGTCAGGCACAGCAGAGGCACGGAGTCCTCGTATGCCTGAGCTAGGGCGCCGTACGCCATCTGGGTCCCGGCTGCATTCCCTCCGCCCATGACGCTGCAGACGCCGAAGGCCTTGCCGTCGCTCACCCTGCTGAAGCCGTCCGCCACGGCGACGGCGTAACGCTCGTCCCTCACCATGAAGTTCTTTACGCCCTCCTCGCCGCAGGCGTTCCCGAAGACATGGGTCGGGAAGGTGCTGACCCACCCGACTCCCTCCTTCTTTAGAATCCTGACTAGGCCGTTAGCTGCGTTTACCTTCAACCAGATACCTCACATGCATATCTGTCTCTAGATAGAAAAATTCACCGAATCGTCGTTCAGGGAAGGGCTGTTTAAATTGATGGGCGTCTACGTACTCTCTGGTGTTTCTTTGAGCATCATCGGGGTACTCATCAGAGTCGTTGTGGGGAGCATCGTGACGGCGCCGTTCCTCTGGCTGGCCGGTAAATGGATAGTCGGAGGCGAGAAGGCGAAGTTCATGGACGCGGTGTGGATAGGCATCCTCGGCACAGTGGTGAACGCCGTCATCGGTGAGGTCGTGGGAGGCGGCGTCGGGCCCCTCGCCCAGCTCGTCGCCTACCTCTACCTGGTGAAGACCTACTACGAGACCGGGTGGGGGAACGCCGTTGTGATATCCATCCTCGCAGTGATCATCATGGCCGCCGTCCTCATCCTGTTAGGGAGCATATTGGGCATCAGCCTAGGCGGAGCCGGATTCGGCCCACCCTTCTAGCGCTAAGAAAACGGGTTATTTTTTCCATTTATCGCCGATGGGGTAGATGTCTCCGGGTATGTTCTCGTAGTTGTGCTGTCTGAGGTCCGCCGGCCCGAGACCCGGCGCGTCGACCACGACGATGCTTCCCGCTGCGTCGTTGTAGAAGGCCCTGAAGTGGACGCGGGACTTTATAGCGACGATCTTCAGGCCGTCGAGGCTCAGGCCCACCGCGGGGAATATGGCGTCGTCAAGCACCTGGTGGAGCGTAGGTGTGAGTA
Organism: Candidatus Bathyarchaeota archaeon; assembly: GCA_020697635.1. Taxonomy (GTDB): domain Archaea; phylum Thermoproteota; class Bathyarchaeia; order TCS64; family TCS64; genus RBG-16-57-9. The sequence goes on along the minus strand of JAEHCT010000072.1, from coordinate 1,101 downwards.
TGACGTGGTTGTTCTCACCGAATCCCAGCGCCGCGGTTACCCCCAGCCTCTTCGTGTCGCCCCTGCTCATGGGGCCCGTGTGAACGTAGCTGCAGTCGTCGAGGTACTCCAATGTGCCCTTGATCTCGACTGGTTCCCCTGAGTAGCAGTCAGCGTAGCCGCCCACCTTCACTTCGACCGTGTCTCCGACCTTTGCCTCGGTTTTCAGATTCCGTATGGTTGCCTCGTCGCTTATGGTCGCGACACAGAAATCTGTTGTCCCCTGATCGATCAGCTCTTTAAGTATGTGGGTGCTGTCGCCGACCCTGTCGCTGTGGTCGGCTATTATAACTGGTGTCTTGCCTTCATCGGCAAGCCTGATGGCCTCTACTACTCCCTCCATGGTCTTAGGCAGCTTCTTTCCGGCGAAGGGCTCCCTCAGGCTCCATATATAGCCGGAGACGTCCTCCGCGATCTTCTCGGCGAGTGCCGCGTCGTCGTCGGTCACGGCGATGACTGTGGCGCCGACGTCCGGCACGTCGGCGTAGGCGAAGCCGAAGGCCACGCTGACGCAGTAGCAGGCCTCTTCGTTACGTTCCCACTCCCGCGCCCGGTCCATGATCTCCTTGGCCGGGGACTCGCCTGTGCCCTGGTAGACGCTGGGGGTCATCACGCCGGGCTTCCTTATGGCCGTGGTGTGCTTGAAGCCGCCCCTGACGGTCTCTATCATGCACCTGGCGGCGGTGTAGCCTATCTCCTCCGAGTCCACGTGGGGGTAGGTCTTGAGGATGAACACGGAGTCGGCGGCGTCGGTCAGCTCGCTGTCCTCGTTCGCGTGGAGGTCCAGCGTCACCATGATGGGTGCGTCTCCGACGGCAGCCCTGGCCCTGCGCACTATCTCTGCCTCCGGTTTGGGGTGCCCGGTGGCGGCCATGGCTCCGTGTAGAGCAAGAAGCACGCCGTCCAGCTTCCCCGCCTTCTTGAGGCTGTCGGCTATACCGAGGCTGTACTTGTCGAAGCACTCCTCTGTGAGCCAGCTTCCGCTGGAGCCGCCGCGGCTACTGGAGGCGGAGAGTATGCCTACAAGCTCCACGTCTTCCTCCTCTTCGGCGGCCTTGATGA
>JAEHCT010000071.1 GCA_020697635.1 Candidatus Bathyarchaeota archaeon | reverse complement strand
AATGACTGGAGCCTGCCGTCGTTCCATCTGAGGCCGCAGAACCCGTGTTCACCTACCCCGATGCTGCAGTTGTTGGAGCAGAGGCTGCACTCAAACCCGTCCGGGCTTCGCGGCGGCTCGGCAGGTAGCCCGTGTCGGGCCCGGACCACACGGTGGGCTTCCTTGACGTGGCTCAGCGACTCCTCCGGTCTATCCCTGATGCAGTCGAGGCATACACCGAGGACCCGTGACACGGTCTTCTTCTCTCCGCAGACTGCGCAGGCCCTCTCGACGGCTTCGCGCGGGTAGATGCAGCCCAACCCCGTTTCCCTCATCAAACCCAGCGGAGTCCCCGATAATATGGTTGACGGAGGAGATTGCTGAAGCCGGGCTTATCGTGATGTAGGCAGCTATGGTCAAAAAGACGTTAGAGAGAAGAGGATGGGGAGACTACCAACCTATGGCGCATCCGTCCCCCCTGGGGTCGGAGCCGGCGGTGAGGACACCCGTCTCCGGGTCCCTGTGGATTATCTGGCCCTTCCCGAAGCCCACTCTTCTCCACCCTGACGCCGGCGCGACCTCGTGCCCCATGGCGGCCAGCTGGCTCATGACCTGGACGCTGATCTCGTCCTCCAGGAGTACCTTGCCGCCGCTTGTGCCGTCCTGGATGAAGAACCTTGGGGCGTCCAGAGCCTCCTGGGGGTTCATTCCGTAGTCCACCGTGTTGACAACCACCTGGACATGGCCCTGGGGCTGCATGAAGCCGCCCATGACGCCGAAGGGCGCGTAGAGCTCGCCGTCCCTGGTCGCCATCCCGGGGATGATGGTGTGGTAAGGCCGTTTCCCGGGCTCCAGCCTGTTGGGGTGGTCGGGGTCGAGGCTGAAACCGTAGCCCCTGTTCTGGAGGGTGAAGCCGCAGCCCCGTGGGATGATGCCCGTGCCGAAGCCGTTGTAGTTGCTGTTTATGAAGCTGCAGGCGTTGCCGTCGCCGTCAACGACGCAGAAGTACACGGTGTCGCTGCCCGCCACGGGCGAGCCCTTGACGGCGTCCACCGACGCCCTGTCGGGGTCCAGCAGCTCGCGGCGAGTAGCAGCGTACCTCTTGCCGATGAGCTCCTTGACCGGTACGTGGACCACGTCGGGGTCGGCGACGTACCACCTTGTGTCCGCGAAGGCCAGCCTCATGGCCTCGATGAGGGTGTGAAGATGCTTGACGGAGCCGTGGGGGACGCCGTCGAAGTCGTAGTCCTCGAGGATGTTGAGGGCGATTAGGGCGGTGATGCCCTGGCCGTTGGGCGGGACCTCGTAGACTTCTAGCCCCTTGTAGTCGGTGGAGATGGGCTCCGGGAAGGTGTTCCTGTGGCGTTTCAGGTCGTCCAGTGTCATGGTTCCATCCATGTCGCCCAGCACCTTGACTATCTCCTCGGCGATCCTGCCTTCGTAGTAGCCGGCCTTTCCGTGCTCGGCTACCTCCCTGAAGGTGCGGGTCAGGTTCTTGTTCTTCATGAGGCCGCCGGCGAGCGGCGCCTCGCCGTCTATGAGGAGCTCATCGTGGTGGGGGCCGTTCTTGAGTCGGGGTATGCCCATGTTCCACGCCCTCGCCGTGATGGGGCTCACAGGGAAGCCTTCCTCCCCCAGTTTGATGGCGGGGGCGAGTACCTCGTGCATCGTCATGGTGCCGAAGGTCTTCACCGTGTCGATCCAGCCAGCCGCGGCGCCGGGCACGGTGACGGTGTGGACGCTGATCCGTGGGAGCGCAGTGATGCCTTGCTCCGCCAGGTACTCTATGCTGAGGCCGGCGGGGGCCCTGCCGCTCGCGTTGAGCGCCTTCACCATCTTTTTCTCTGCGTCGAAGAAGAGGCAGAAGCAGTCTCCGCCTATGCCTGTGCTCGTGGGCTCCGTCATGTTGAGGGCCGCCGCGGTGGCGACGGCTGCGTCGGCGGCGTTACCTCCTCGCTGCAGGATGCTTACCCCCGCCATGGAGGCGAGGGGCTGGCTGCTCGCCACCATGCCGTGCGTGCCGTAGACGGGTGAGCGCCGGGAGTTGAACTTCATATCCGTGCAGGTGTGTGTGGGCAGGACATAAAGTTAACGGGAAGCCCAGCCCCGATCTTCTTCCTCAGGCGTATCCGAGGTTCTGGAGAATGCCTGGTAGTTCACCGTGGCATGTGATCACGGCGTCGGGGTCGAGCCGTTTCAAGTGTTTCTGGTCGTAGCCTCTCGTGTTTATGAGTATGAAGCCTCCTCCAGCTGCCTTGGCGGCTTCGGCGTCGTGGTCCGAGTCCCCGATGAGGACGAAATCTTCCTTGCCGTGGAGCCTCAGCGCCTTCATTATGACCTCGGGGTCCGGCTTCACGTATAGACAGTCGTCCCTGGTTACCGTGTGTGTGAAGAATCGTCCGAGGCGACCATACTCTGGGCTGCCGAGTATCCTCTCGGTCGACTGTCTTGAGGACGAGGTGACCAGCGCCATCTCGTACCCCAGGTCTCTGAGGGTCGTCAGCGCCTCCACCGTACCTGGGACGATGACGCTTAGCTCTTGGTCTGCCCTCTCCCCCTCCATGAACGGCACGTTTAATGCGGTCATCAAGGCCCGTGTGTCCTCCTCCGGGAAGCCGTTGTGGTCCGCGTAGGCCCGAGCGGCGTTCCAGATGTACGCCATCCTCTCCAGCCCGGCTACAACCTCGTGGGGTACTCCGTGCGCCGCGGCGGTCTCCTTCATGCGATGCTTCACGGAGCCGTAGGACGCGTCGTGCCACACGTGTCGGCTGTGACTGGCGGGGTCTGTGATGGTTATGAGGGTGCCGTCCATGTCGAAGAGTAGCAGCGGTTTACGGCGCATGCAGGGATATTCGAGGTACTTGTATATTATTTAGACTCATCTCGGGTCCTGTGGTAGTGCCTTTTCGCCTTCATACGGTTACCGCAGCTCTCCATGCTGCACCACCTGCGGCTCCGGTTACGGCTCAAGTCGAGGAAGAGCCAGCTGCATTCATCAGAGGCGCAACGTTTGACCCGTTGGAGGTCCATCGACGTCAGGAGCTCATAGGCGGAGTCCGCCAACTTCCATAGGACGTATTCAGGGGGCTCGGAGTCGTACTGCATCGTGTATGCTCCTCCAGTTTTGCTTAGCGTCTTGTGGCTCAGCGCCTCTGAAAGTATCTGGTTTAGAGTCTTTAGATCCGCCTCTGCTGGTTCAGCGTCTTCGTATGCTGTGTTGAAAATCCTGTACAGCGCCTCTCTGAGCTCGATGCTGCGAATGTATACGGCGTCCGCGTGTCGAGGGCTCAGAGCCGCCTGATTCCGCAGCCTCTCCGTCTCCGCCTCGTCGAGTACGCCCGATCTGCGGCTCCATTCAATCAGGTCCCTATAATCGTGGAGGGCTTCCTCCGGGGCGTCGCGGCCTCTCCAGCTTAGGGTGTTGGTGAAGTCTAGGCATGGGGCTCCTCCCACTAGTTTGGTTTCCTGGGCCTGTTCAGAGGACATCTTCTAACCATTATTTCTGATGTTGATGGTTATAATCTTTAATATAACCGTCATTATTTTGTAAGATGTTTACAGAGGGGTTTGGACGTGTCTGTTGAGTTGACGAGACTAGTCAAGAAGATGGCATATGACGAGGGGTTCAAGGCTGTGGGCATCGCCAGACCCGAGTCGTTGGATGACCTGCCCTATGGGTGGGCCTTCGACGTCAGGGATCTGAAGAGGCCCAGGGAGCTGATCCCCAGCGCGAGGGCGGTGATCGTCACCGTGCTTCACTGCTGGGACAAGGCCTTCTTCACTCAAATCAAATCGCCGGAGTGGAGGGGTTACGGCTTACACTCCCCAGACGAGAAGTTCGAAGGCTACTACTCGTCCTACATGATCTCCATGACCAAGGCGTGGCCCATAGTCAGCATGCTACGCGAGGAGGGGCACGAGGCTGTGTTGTCTGTAGCCATCCCCATGAAGACGACAGCCGTAAAATGCGGGCTCGGCGCCATAGGGAAGAACAGCCTCCTGATCCACCCAGAGATGGGGCCCAGGCTCGGCCTCATGGCCATAGTGACCAGCGCCGAGTTGGAGCCGGACGAGCCGTTCACCGAGGATCTGTGTGACGACTGCACCCGCTGCCTTGACGCTTGCCCCACAAAGGCCCTTAGGCCGTTCGGCATAACGCCCGAGAGGTGCCTCACATACGCCTCCGAGAACCCCGGGAAGACCAGCATCCCAGAGGACGTCCGGGAGCTTGAGGAGAAACTGGTGGTTAAGCCCACGGAGAACAGCTACATCGAGTGCAGTATATGCATGCAAACCTGTCCTTATGGCAAGTGAGTTTGGCGCCCCGGGAAAGACTCGAACTTCCGACCACCTGCTTAACAGGCAGGGGCTCTACCTACTGAGCTACCGAGGCATTACCTTCATTGGAGTCCAACATGTCTATTATAATCTTTCTAACAACGTTCGCGTCGGCCCGGGCCCTGACGCGGCGAAGCACCTGGCCGACGAGGTACTCCGACGCCTTACCCGTGCCGCCGAGGTAGTCCTCCACCGCCTTAGGGTTCATCGACACAACCTCAGAGACCACGGCCTTGAGCTCGTCCATGTCCATGAGGGCCAGGCCCTTCTCCTCGACGATCAGGCGGGGCGACTCCCCGGAAGCCGCGTAGTCCTTGATGAGCTCCTTGGCGGTGCGCTCCGAGATGACCCCCTCGTCGATGAGCGTCAGGAGCTCCACGAAAGTCTCAGGCTCGACGCCGCTCTCCCTCAGCATCAGCCCCATGTAGTTGAGGCTCTTCAGGAGGTACGTGACCAGCCAGTTAGCCACCGTCCCGGCGTCGCCGTAGAGGCGGCAGCACTCCTCGTAGAACAGGCTCATGGCTAGGCCCGCTTCGACTATGACGCCGGCTTGGAACCCGCTTATACCATGCTGCTCAACGAGTCGCCGGGTCCTCTGGTCGGGGAGCTCTGGCATGGTGGCCTCGATCCCCTGCACCCACTCGGGCCTAAGGTTGATCTTCACGAGGTCAGGCTCTATTATGTAACCGTAGTCCTCCTCCTGCTCCTTGCTGCGGAGGCTGCTGGTGCTGCCCGTCTCGGCGTCGAAGTGCCGGGTCTCCCTGCTCACGTCGATGCCCATCCGCGCCATGCTCCGCTGCCGGACCACCTCGAAGGTGAGGGCCTTCTCCACGTTCCTGAACCCCGTGATGTTCTTAACCTCGACGCGGCTGCCGCCGTCGACGCTCACGTTGGCGTCGACCCTGAGCGAGCCCTCCGCGTGGGGATCGTAGACTCCCAAGTGGTCCAGCATGACGCCGAGCTTCTCCAGGAACAGCCTGGCCTCCTTGGTGTCCTCGATGTCGGGCTCCGTGACGATCTCGGCTAGCGGCACCCCGCTCCTGTTGTAGTCTATGAGGTTGTACCGGGAGGAGGTGATGTCTCCGCCCACGTGCACCAGCTTGGCTGGGTCCTCCTCCAGGTGCACCCGCCTTATCCTGATCCTTTCACCGTTCACCGTCATGTAGCCGCCCTCGGCGAGGGGCACCTCGTACTGGGTTATCTGGTAGTTCTTGGGCATGTCAGGGTAGAAGTAGCTCTTCCTGCTGAACCGGACCTCGGGGACGAGGCCGCAGCTCAGAGCCTTGGCCACCCTTACACCGTGCTCCACAGCCTTCCTGTTCACCATGGGCTTGCTGCCCGGGAACCCTAGGCAGATGGGGCAGGTGTTCTCGTTGGGCTCAGCGCCCACCGTCTCGGTGCTGCAGCCGCAGAACAGCTTGCTCTCCGTCCTGAGGCGGACATGGACCTCTAGGCCGATGGTCGCCTCCACCTTAGCTCCCCTCCACCGCCGCGGCGGCGCGGATCATGTCGCCCTCCCCCAGGTAGTCGGCCATGACGTGCAGACCCACGGGCATCCCGTCGGATACACCGCATGGCACCGAGGCCATGGGGACCCCGGCGAGGTTAGGCGCCACCGTGAGTATGTCCATCATGTAGTGCTGTATGGGCTCCATTTCGGCGATCTCGTCGAACCTGGGCGCCACCACGGGCATCGTCGGCGCAGCCAAGACGTCCACCGAATTGAAGACGCGTCTAAAGTCCTCGATGACCCTCGTCCTCACCTTCAACGCCTTCAGGTAGTAGGCGTCCCTGTACCCGGCCATCCTGGCGTAGGTGCCAAGGATTACGCGTCGCTTGGCCTCGTCGCCGAACCCCACGCTGCGGACCGCGCTGAAGTACTCGTCGAAGCTGCCCTCCAGGGGCAGGTGGAGGCCGTACCTGAGGCCGCAGTACTTGGCCAGGTTCGTCGACGCCTCCGCCATGGCGATGATGTAGTAGCTGCTGAGGCTGTACCTGGTGAAGGGCAGCGAGACCTCCCGGACGTCCGCGCCCCTGTCCTCGAGGCGCTTGACGCCGCCCCAGACTGCCTCCGAGACGCCTTGGTCCACGCCTTCACCGAAGTACTCCTTGGGGACGCCTACGCGCAGCCCCTCCACGGGCTCACCGGCTTGGGCCACGTAGTCCTCGACTGGGGCGTGGAGCACGGTGGAGTCATACCTGTCTGGCCCTGAGATTACGGAGAGGAGCAGAGCCGCGTCCCTCACCGTCCTCCCCATGCAGCCTATCTTGTCCAGGCTGTTGGCGTAGTCGATGAGACCCCACCTGCTGGTCCGGCCGTAGGTGGGCGTGACGCCGACGACGCCGCAGAAGCTCGCCGGGCAGCTTATGGA
>JAEHCT010000070.1 GCA_020697635.1 Candidatus Bathyarchaeota archaeon | reverse complement strand
ATATATCACCGATCTGTATTACTGTTCCAGGTGAGGAAACCGATGTCGACTCTTTCTGAGGCGCTGCAGGAGAAGTTCAACAAGAAAGACTGTCCGTTCCTACATGACTGTGGCGTGCCCATCACGAAGGATTTCTTCACCAGGGTATGCAAGACGCCGGGCTACCTGAACTGCCACCACTTCGCCAAGAGGATGGGGGATCTGAAGAAGCCCCTCACGTGGCTGCAGAAGCTGGCGGTGGACCAGGCCAAGATGATGACCACGGACATCGAGGCCACACAGACTTAAATCCGCGCCGTCACACTTCTGAAGCGATTCCATTGCCCCAGAGCCTAGAGGAGATATTTCCAGAGATCTATAAGCTGCGACTAGACGGAAACACGCTTCTCGTCACCAGGAACATGACGCCGGGGAGAACCTACTACGGCGAGCCCACCTACCAGGTGGACGCCGTCGAGTACAGGAGCTGGAACCCCACCCGAAGCAAGCTCGCCGCCGCCATAATGAAGGGGATAGGGTATATGCCGGTCAGGCCCGGGGCAACGGTTCTCTACCTGGGCGCCGCATCCGGCACCACCGTGAGCCACGTCTCCGACATCCTAGGAGAGACTGGCCACGTCTGGGGGCTGGACTTCGCGCCGAGGCCGCTGAGGGATCTCCTCGACAAGGTGGCGAGGTACCGTGCAAACGTTTCGCCTATCTTGAGTGACGCCAACAAACCGATGGAGTACTCAAGCCTTGTGCCTAAGGTGGACGCCGTGTTCGCCGACGTAGCCCAGCCCAACCAGGCCGAGATAGTGGTAAAGAACGCGTCCTACTTCCTGAAAAGGGGCGGCTGGGCCATGCTCTCCATAAAGTCGAGGAGCGTCGATGTCAAGCAGAAGCCTAGGGACGTGTACGACGCCCAGGTGAAGGTGTTGGAGGGCGGCGGCCTGAAGGTGCGTGAACTCATCGAGCTGGACCCCTACGAGAAGGATCACGCTATGGCGTTAGCCGAGTCTGCTTGAATCCACCAGTATGCCTTCTCACCGTAGCCCATGAGGCTCTCATCCACGGCGGGCACTCGTCGTGCTCCCTGAACCAGCCTTCTACGAACTCCGACGTCTTCCTGTCGCTGGGGTAGCCGGAGTTGAAGTCACCGTGCAGCTCCCTGAGTCCAGCTACAATGTGGTCTCTCCGCACCTTGGCCAGGATCGAGGCCGCGCTAGTTACGGGGTAGACGTCGTCCGCCTTGGGCTCGCAGACGATTTCCACCTCGAAGGGGAGTACGCCTCTCATCTGATCTGCGCATCGCCTGTTGTCAACGTCGCATGTGTCGACGTAGGCTGCGTCCGGCTCCAGGTCCCTGAGCACCTTCGCCATGGCCATGGTCTCAAGGTAGTTCAGCCTCCTGAGGGGCTTGCTCCTGAACACCACCTTGTCGATGACCCGGGGAGACAGCTCAAAGTACGAAACGTCCAGAGCCAGGTCCCTTATCTTGTCCTCGAGGTCCAGCCTCCTCTTGGCCGTGAGTCTCTTGGAGTCCCTGACCCCCATCTCCGTGAGGCGGGGTAGATCTTCCTCGTCGAAGACCACGCCGGCTATGACGAGGGGCCCTATGACGCATCCTCTCCCCGCCTCGTCGACGCCGGCGACCCTCATGGCGAAGTCTTTTCATGACACGCCTATTAAGCCTCTCGTCTAGGACACCATCTCCTGGTATATCTCAAGGAAGCGCCTGTAGTTCCTATCCATGTTGAATCTTCTCCGTATGGTTGACCTCGCCTCCGCTCTCATCTTGGGGCTGTTCGCCGCCTCCAGCATCTTGGACGCCAGGTCATCCACGTTCCTCGGCTCAAACAGGAGCCCGTTTCTCCCGTGCGTTATCAGCTCCCTGCAACCGTGGCCGTCCACCGCCACCGGGACGCAGCCCGAGGACATGGCCTCCTGCAGCGACACCGAGAGCCCCTCCCGGGTCGAGGCGAGGACGAACACGTCGCATCCACGGTGGAAACCGGCTGGATCGGTTACTCTACCCATGAACTCGACATCCTTTATCCGCAGCTCGTGCGCCAGACTCTTCAGATGGTCTAGGTAAGGTCCGTCTCCCCCCACCTGGAGCCTGACATTCATGCTGTGCTCCACGATCTTCAACGCGTGCAGGATGTCCCCGACGTTCTTCTCAGGCACGAGGCGGCCCAGGGTCCCCACGGTCACCTTGTCGCCGTCTCTCCTTCCAGGCCCCGGCTTGAAGCGCTTAGTGTCGACGCCGAGGTAGACTGTCTCCGTCTTCTCGCTGTCCGCCCCCAGAGACACGGCTATGCCTCTCATGTAGTCTGACACCGCGGTTACCATGTGGGCTCTTCTGAGCGCCCTTCCTGTCATGGGCCGGTAGATGGGGTACATGACGGGGAGGGTGCAGTCGCTCCCGTGGCACGTCACAAGGTTCCGTGTATTTCGTGGGTTGTGGACGGCTAGGAGCCCCTGAGGTATGGCCATGTGGGTGTGCACGACGTCGAAGCCGTCCTTCACTAGGTGGAGGTAGGCCGAGGCTAGGTACATGGGAAGCTGGGCGATGTGGATGGCTGGGGCGCCTACCAGTGTTCTCTCCGCCACGAGCTCCGCGCCCCGCCAAGGCAGGTACGGATACCTGTGGACGGGGAAGTCGTCCATTGACGCCCCCATGGTCCTGCTCCGCGGCGCGAGCACCGTCAGGTCTACGTGTCTGGCGAGTCTGGTGCAGAGGTCTCTTATGAAGGAGCCGTGGTAGTCCCCGCTGTACCTTGGGTAGCTCGGGGTGAATATGAGCACCCTCAAAGCACAAATATTTAGTTTCAGTTTAATTTATCGTTATGCCTCCCCGGATCTGCTACGTCGCCACCGAGTTCTTCGCGTGGGGCCGATGGGGTGGCATCGGTAAGGCGACGAGAGACATAGCGTCAGGGGTTGCCGAGAGGGGCTTCGAGGTTCACGCCGTGGTTCCCCGGGGGATAGGCCAGAAGCGCGTCGAGGAGTTCGACGGTGTGACCGTCCACAGCCACCCCCTTGTTGAATATCCTTTCTCCGGGCGGCTCTACTGGGAGATCGATGCGGACATCTACCACTCTGAGGACCCGAGCTGGGGGACGCTCCTGGCCATGAACTCTGTGAAGGACCCAGTGCACATCGTCACGGCGCAGAACCCCAGAACCAAGGCAGACTGGAGACGGGTCCAGAGGTTCTATCCTGCGAGGAGGAGGCTTTATAACTGGCTTATCCAGCCGGGGGTCGAGGCCTCGGTGAGGAGGGCCGACGCGGTGTTCTGTCAAGCACGTTTCGTCACGCGTAAGACCAAGGAACTCTACGGGCTGGAGTCGGACCCCGGCTTCCTGCCTAACCCCGTCGAGATACCCAAGAGTGACCCTGGGAAGAGCACCGCCCCAACAGTATGTTTCCTCGGCAGGCTCGACGGCGAGAAGAGCCCGGAGACGTTCTTCTCCCTGGCGGAGAGCTTCCCTGACGTCAAGTTCGTCGCCGTGGGGCGGGCCCACGACCCGGCTAGGGACAGGCGCCTCAGGGAGCGGTACGGCGACGCCTCTAACCTGGAGCTGCCCGGCTTCTTGACGGGTGACGACAAGGCTAGGGTGCTCGACGAGTCGTGGGTCTTGGTCAACACCAGCGTCCACGAGTGTCTCCCGGTCTCGTTCCTCGAGGCCGCGGCCCACAGGTGCGCCATACTGAGCCCCCACGACCCGGACGGGTTCGCGACCCGGTTCGGCTACCACGCGGCCGCCGGCAACTACGTCGATGGTCTGAGGTGGCTGCTGGATGGCGAGAGGTGGAAGGAGAGGGGGGAGAGGGGCTTCCGGTACGTGTCGGGGGTGCACGAGAAGAAAAAGGTGATAGAGCGGCACGTGGAGGTCTACGAGGGCCTGTTGAGGGGGTAGGCTACTCGTCCTCCATGGATTTGAGCTCGGTGATTCCCAGCGTCTCCACGTCCAAGGGGAAGATGGGTCGCCTTATGTTCTTGAATCCGAAGCCGGCGAGCCTCGGGCTGGTGAGGCCAGGGGTGTCCAGCTCGATGACCTCCTTGGCTATGGGCTCGTGGGACGCCCTGTAGTGGACGCTGCTCTTGACGACGATGAACCTCTTCCCGGTGGGGTCGATACCTTGGCTCCTGTAGAGCTGTAGGTCCAGGGGCTGGAGGCGCTTCGTGGTGACTATGACATCGTTGCCGCCGATCTCCATGACCATCGTGGGGCCCATGTCCGACTCCGAGCCGGTGCCCATGGGGCCCTCGTTGACGAACTTGCCGTCCGTGACCGTCTTCACCCTCCCGGTGACGCTCAGGGGCTCGCCGTGCATCTCATCCGTGTGCCCGCCGAGGCTCAGCTGCACCGTTTCGCCCACACCAGCCTGTACCGCCTTCTCCACCGCCTCCGGGTCCCAGATGACGGCGACGACGCCTCCCTTCAACCCCTCCTCGAGGATGGTCCCTAGCACCACGGTGCCGTCCTCGGGCGCCCCGCCTCCGGGGTTGTCCCCGATGTCCGCGAGCACCAGAGGGCCCCCCTCGGCCTTCATCACGTGCCTCAGGGCCTCCCTGACTGGTGTGGGCTTGACGAGGAAGTCTCTCCTCATGGTCCAGGCCAGGTCGTGGAGCTCCTCTGCGAGACTGTCGGCTAGCTTCTGGTCGTCGTCGGTGGTTACTATGAAGCTCATGCCGGCCTCCGGGATGTCGCTCCAGGGGAAGCCGGCGGCCACTGTGATGGTCTCCACGCCGGGCGTCTCCTCCATCCTGTGGGCCTCCTCGATTAGTCTCTTCATGGGGTGTCTGCCTGTGAACTGTACCTGGAGCGCCGGGAGCATCGGGGGCTGGGTGAACGCCTTCGAGGGCTTCAGAGTACCCTCCAGCATCCGCCTGGTGAGGTTGACCGCCTCGACGCCCCTCTCGTAGCCGTCAACGTGGGGGTAGGTGTCATAGCCAATGAGGAGGTCGGCGTTCTCCACCATCTCCCTCGTATAGTTGGCGTGGAGGTCGAAGGTCGCCACCAGGGGCTTCCTGCCGACGAGCTTCCTCATCTCACTCAGCACCTTGCCCTCGATGTCCGGGTACTCCTCGCTGACGCCTGCGCCGTGGAGGTGCAGCACCGCGGCGTCATAGTCGCCCGCGTCCCTGACGCCGTCCAGTATGTCGCCTAGGAGCGTGTCGAACGCTTCCGCGGTGACGGTCCCGGACGGGGTTGCCGACGCGAACACGGTGGGTATCAGCTCGAAGCCGTTCAGCTTGCAGCCCTCGATTATTCCGCCAGCCGGAGTCCTTGTCCCGTCGAAGCGCTCGAACAGCTCGTCTCCGTAGAGGAGCCGCCGCCTCCTGAACTCCTCGAGGTCCGTCTTGATGTTGGAGAGGACGTTGGTCTCGTGGGATATGGTCCCTGTCACAATGCGCATGTTAAACACTGAGACAACGTTGCCTCATGCTGGAATAACGTTAACGGTTGTAGAAGTACTGGGACAGGTCGATGCCTCTCTCCGACCCGTCTTCGGCTCTAGGCAGGACGCCCTCCACGTTGAGGAGGAAACGCTTCTTGTGTAGGCCGCCGCCGAATCCCCCGATGCCCCCGTTGCTCCAGACGACGCGGTGGCAGGGGATCACAATGGTGATGGGGTTCTGCCCCACGGCGTTACCCACCGCCCTGGAGGCGTTGGGCTTACCGATGCTCTTGGCTATCAGACCGTATGACGTGAGCCTACCGTATGGTATCTTGTGTATCTCGTTCCAGACCTTCTTCTGGAACGGTGTTCCTCGCATATCTAAGGGCTTGGCGTAGGTGGGCGTTTCTCCCTTGAAGTAGTCGTCGAGCCATAGGCTCACCTCGTCCAGCCTCCCTGGCCGGTACTCGGGCTCAACGTCGATCTGTCTCCCAAGCTCCTCGAGAAAGGTCGCCTCCTTGCATGGTAGGTTGAGCCTGAGGAGCCCCTTGGCGCTCGCGGCGGACCAGATGTCCCCCATCGGCGTCTCTACGTCACAGTAATATATTTTCTCCATTACTCCACCTATCATATGTTGAGCTGGGGATTGTACGTTGGATTACGAGTTTAAAATAGTGTTGGCATCCACCTCGCCGAGGAGGATCAGCCTCCTACACCAGATAGGCATGCGCTTCACCGTGGTCGCCCCGATGGAGGATGAGACCAGCGACAAACCTGACCCGAAGGAAAAGGTGATGGAGAACGCGCTCGCGAAGGCTAGAAGCGTGCTCGGCAACGTGGAGGAAGGGCTCGTCGTGGGAGCCGACACAGTAGTATACATAGACGATAGTATCCTCGGAAAACCATCGTCAGATGTTGAGGCACACAGGATGATGGAGACGCTGTCCGGTCGAGTCCACAGGGTGTTCACGGGATTAGCCGTTATAGACGCAGAGAGTGGGCGTTGGGACGTCAGCTGCGAGGAGACTCAGGTACACATGATGAAGCTGTCAGACGAGGAGATAGGACGCTACATAGAGTCAGGTGAGTCTATGGGGAAGGCAGGCGCCTATGCTATTCAGGGGCTGGGCGCGGTGTTCGTTGAGGTGGTGGTTGGATGCTTCCACAACGTCGTGGGTCTACCGTTGTCGCTGCTGTGGAAGATGATACGAGACATGGGATACGACCCTTTCTCTTTCATCGAATGGGCGAATGTAGATGTATAGTATCTAAATAACTCTAAAGCATCCTTCAACTCTAAATATTGTCTAAATATTTAGACTATGGTGTC
>JAEHCT010000069.1 GCA_020697635.1 Candidatus Bathyarchaeota archaeon | reverse complement strand
TCTATCTCCCGTTGCCGCGTCTCTGCTTCCAGTTTCCTCTTCTCGGCGTCTTCGTAGTCCTCGGCCGCCGTCTTCGCCACCTGCAGCCTCAGCTCCGTCTGGCTGTGGGTGCGTTCGAGCTCGCCCCGGTCCTTCCTCAGGCTATCCCGGGCGTCCACGAAGGCCTCCAAGTTGAGCAGGCTGCTCATGGCCTTGATGCGCTCCTGCTTCAGGGAGGCCTCCAGTTTTCCCAGCTCTTTTTGCTCGACGAGACAGCTGTTGAGGAGGGCGTCGCTGTCGATGCCGTGGAGTATCTCCAGTATATGGTCGTTGACGCTTCGGAAACCCGAGGTTACTCTGCTCAGGCCGCCGTCCGGTATCCTCTCGCTGAGTATGTGGGTGTTGGCGCCCCGTTTCTTTAATTCTCTGCGGACCATATACTCGTTGTCGTCGATGGCGAACTCCAGCTCAACGATGGCCTCACTGCGTCCGTAGTTGATGATGTCCTCGTTGCTGGCTCGCTTCGTGGGGCGCAGCGCGTTGCCGTAGAGGGCGTAGTGGATGGCCTCCAGGACGGTGGACTTGCCGCTCTCGTTACGTCCGTGGATAAGGAGCCTGCCGTCAGGGAACCCCAGCCTCTCAGGGAGGTCGAGACGCTTGAACCCGGCGACCTTGAGGGACTTTATCTTGAACACGTCACTCGCCTCTGTGTTTCTCGTAGTAGCTCAGCGCGTACTCGGATGCCTTGGACCAGAGGCCCTGTTCGCTCTCGGCGGCGCCCTCCCTGAACTTCTTGGCCACCGCCTCCAGCTCCCTCCTCGGGTTGAGCCCCAGCGTAGGCGTGAACTCCACCCCCTGCACCACCGGCCTGATGTGGTCGACGTACTCGAAGTAGAAGTTCTGCCTGCTGCCTCTGTCGAAGACCAACGGGAAGTCGATCATGGTGTAGTGTTCGAACGGCGTTTCTCCCTCCAGCACCAG
Source organism: Candidatus Bathyarchaeota archaeon (assembly GCA_020697635.1). GTDB lineage: Archaea > Thermoproteota > Bathyarchaeia > TCS64 > TCS64 > RBG-16-57-9. The sequence goes on along the minus strand of JAEHCT010000069.1, from coordinate 5,805 downwards.
CTGGAGTAGGCCGTCGTGGTTTGAAGTGGCGTCGATCTCCTGCAGTATGGTCTCGGTGGGGTCGTCGGGGTTCATCGTGCTGGTGTGGAGCTTCACCTGGCTCATGGGCTGGGCCTCCGTCTGTATGAACTCGACTCGTATCTCCTCCGGGGATAGCTCGGCGTAGCAGAACCCCGTCTGCTTGCCGCACTCCCCGAAGTTGTAATGCTCCGTGGCCCCGGGGTACAGTATTCGGCTTTCGCCGACCTTGGTGTCGAAATATGCGTGGATGTGCCCCATGGCGTAGAGGTGGATATGACTGTTCCGCTGCAGGCTCTCCACCTTGATTACAGGCTCCTCCCAGATGGGAGGCGCGATACGCTCGACGCTGTAGTGCAGCAGGGCGATATTTACGTCGCCGCCCGCGGGCACCGTCTTGTCGGCTAACGGGTCCTCCCCGGCTGGGAGGTTCCTGTCGTAGCTCATCCCAGCGACGGAGACCCTTGTGCCGCGGACGTCGAGGAAGCGGTGCCCGAAGTCCTTCCTGTCCTCGAAGACGGTGGCGAGCCCTGCCTCACTTATGACGGCGTGGGGCGACGCCCCGTCGCGGATGCTCCCGGGCGCCTCGTGGTTGCCTGCGATGATGAACGACTCCACGCCGGCGTCCTTGAGCTCTCTGAACGCCTCCACCACGCTGGCGCGGGGAGGGTTTCGCGGGCTTATCTGGTCGAATAGGTCGCCGGTGTTGATGTACAAGTCTGCCTCGTGGTCTATGGCATAGTCCACGGTCTCCCGCCAGGCTTGGCCTAACCGGCGCCTGCGTTCGCTGAGCCGGGAGCCGAGCCTCTGGTTGTAGAGGTTGAGGTGGTTGTCACCCGTGATTACGGCCTTCACCGGCAAGCTACCACCTCGTCTTGTACTCTTTGTCGTCGTCCTCTTCAGGCTTCATCTTCTTGGCCAGCTCGCTGGCCTTCAGGGCGTCTCTTAGGGCCTCCTCCAGATCTATGTCGCTCCCGCCCTCCCCGCTGGTCCGTCCCGAGATCTTGATCATCGTGGGCACCTTTGTGAGCTCCCCCACCACGATCGCCTCTCCCTTGTTGAGGCCCGGTAGGTCGTTGAAAAGGTCCTCGCTTAGCCCCTCGCTGCTACGCCGCACGGCGCTCATGTCTTCGGGGTTGGTTAGCCTCATTATTATCTGGCTGTTGCACTGGCTCAGGACATTGCTGCTTATCTTGTTGGGCCGTTGGGTGACGACCAGCAGGAATATGCCGAACTTACGGCCCTCCGCCGCTATCCGCTCTATGATTCCTAGGCTGCTTCCGCTGCGTTGCCCAGCCCCGCTTCCGGGGGCGAAGTTGTGGGCCTCCTCCAAGACGATGAAGACGGGGTACTCGAGGCTGCCGGTGACGGCGAGGCTCCACACGTCGTCAAGGGTTTTCTGGACTATGTACTCTGAGACGTTTCTCTGGAGGCCCGCCAGGTCGATGACGCTCAGGCGCTTGGGCTTCACAAGCTCATCCAGAGGTATGTCCCGGCTTCCCCATATCTTGTAGTTGAGGAGTCTACGTATGTAGGTGGTGGCGCTCATGGCTGCCTTGGCCTTCCTAGTGTCCGTCGCCGGGTTCAGCGCTATCCGCTCAAGCGCGTCGATGAGCTGCTGGGGGCCATAGATGCCCTGGAGCTGACCGAGGGCGTCCCCGACCGCCTCCCTGATGACGGCCCACCTGCCGCTGATCCCGGCGACGTCGCAGACCTGGCCCGCGTTCAGCTTGCTGAAGTCGATGGTGTAGGGCTCGGCGCCGCCTACCTCTTGGTCGCTGTATCTCCTCCCCTTGAGCCCGGGCGGCCTGTAGACGACCATGTCGTCGGCTATAGCCGTCGCTCCGCCGTCCCGCTTCCTTCTCATCATGACGTAGTCGCTGTTGGGGTCAAGCACTATCACGGTTGCGCCCAGGGGCAACAGGTTCTCCAGCATCAGGCCCACGAGGTAAGACTTCCCTGCGCCCGTCTGAGCGATGACCGCCACATGCCTCCTGAAGCCGTTGGGGTCCAGGGCGACATTGACCTCCTCTCTCGTAATCAGGTGACCGACCGACACCCCGCGTCTGATGTTTTTTGTGAAGAACCTCTCAAGCATCTCCGTGGGGGCGATCTTCACCTCCGTCCCTGGTATCGCGGCGCTTCTGGGCATCACTACCTCGCCTCGTCTGTCTATGTAGCCGAGGACCTTGGCGGTGCCGAACACCTTGGTGGTGGCCGTGTACCTGTTTATGATGCTCTCCAGCTCCTCCATGCTCAGGGCGTCGCCTAGCACGTCTGACCTGTTGCTGATCCTGTTCACCTGGGCGAGGACGTCCACGTGTTTGAACCCTATGCCTTCCCGCTCCTTCACGCCCTCGATGATGAGGTACTCGTGCTTGGGCGGGTAGCAGTCCAAGTCGCTTACGAACGCGAATCCACCCGTGTCGGTCTCTCCTACAATGTATCCTGCCTTGCTCATGCTCAATACGTGAACCTCCTGGTGCTCCTGTCGTACTCTATGGGGACTCCTAGCTCCCTGCCTAGCACCGACTTGTAGACGGTGTCCACGGCCCTAGCGCTCAGCCTGACCTCCTTGTCCACGACGTAGAGGAGGGCGTTGTATACGTCTCTGCCGCCGAAGGCCTCCGCTATCTGCCTCACGACTCCGTCCACGTGCCTGGCTTCGATGAACTGGAATGGGGTGACGTCGCTTATCTTCCTGTCGAGGCCGATGAGGCTGGCCGGGATGTCCACCCTCATGGGCTGGGCGTTCTCACGGGGGATGACGTGGAACATGGCGATGGCGGGGAACGAGGGGACTCTTTCAAGCACCTCCTCGGCGAACCCGTGCAGCCTCTCCGGCACCCTCCCGAATAAGCTCGCCCTCATCTTGCCGGGCGACCCGTAGAGGCTCTTCACGCGGGGGTCGACGCCGTACTCGCCGAGGAGCAGCGGCTCCGTGTACCCCGTCTCACCGGTCTTCCTCCTGTACAGTAGCTCCACGTCGAGGAACCGGGCTCTCTGGGCCTTGCCAGGAAGCAGAGCGCTGGTCAAGGCCCTGGTCTTGCTGAACTTGCTGACGCCGACCAACGTTATGCCCCTCTCGACGCACTCCTCGTAGAGCATCCACATGGCGTCCAGAAGCTCCAGAGGGAGGTGATGCCAGCCCTCGAGGCCGAGTTCACGCAGCGCGTGAGTATACCTACCGTAGAGGTTGCCGTCTATGAGCACCATGCTACCCTCCGGGACGTCGCCGATGTTCTCCAGCACTATACGGACCTCGATGAGCTCACGCAGCGCCCTCTCGAAGTCGCTGGCAACGCTGTACTCGCTGATCCCCTTGACCGCCTCGAACCTGAGCATGGGCCGCCGGTAGCCGCCTGTCCCGAGCATCAGCGCCCGTACTATGAGGAAGTCTAGGCCATTGGACAGACTCCTGTAGGCGCTGCTGCTATCGACGCTGAACTCTTTCTCGTAGACCGCCTTGGGGCCCGGGAGGGGGTACCAGCGACGCTCAAGCTCCGCCCCAAGGAGGTCTATCTCCTCTTTCATCCTCTCGTCGAGCCCGAAGAGCTGGTTTAGCTCAGCTCTCTTTTGCTCCAGCTCAGTGACGAACTCTCCTATGAATTTCAGCGCTCTCTCACTCCGAATTAGATAGATCCAGTATCACTTTGATGTGATTTATGAATTTATGAATATTAGGGGAGTGGGGACCCATGTGAACGTGGCTACCTGCTGGTCTTGGGCTTGTACTTCTTCTCCTTGTACTTGCCCGTGAGCCTGACGTGGGTGCCCTTCCTGGTGACTGCTGACTCGATGCTCTCATCCATCTTCTTGCACTCCTCAGCCCAGTCGCACTCGGCGCACTCATCCTCGACGCCGTACATCCCGATGCAGTCGGGTCGCGGTTCCTTAGACATATCAGAGAAACCCGCTGAGGGACGATGTAAAAACTTAACGGAAAAAAGGGGGTTAGTTGGCTTCCCGGGCGGCCTCGATGAGGTCGCTCATCTTGAAGGGGTAGAGTTGCGCCAGTTCCTTTGCTTCCTTAGGTGGAATTCCGTCGGCGACCAGTTGCCGCCTGAACTCGCTACGCGCCCGCTTGTAGCCGGTGCTCCACTGGATGGCGTAGCCTGGGACCCTCACCATCAGCCCGAAGGCTTTCCAGGCGGCTCGCAGGCTCATCCGGGTCACCCGTCTAATCCTCGGTTTCGTGGTAGTGGGCACCGATGCGGGCGTCTTTCATCATGCCCTTCCAGTTGGTGACCGTGGCCATGTACTCGCGGGTCATGGCCATGGCCTCCTCCTCTGGGATGCCGTTGTCTATGAGGGTCTTCCTGAACTCGGCGATGCTCTTCGCCATGTTCTGCGCCGCCTCGGGGCTGAAGAACGAGTCGATGATCCCCCTGATCATCTTGGGGATCTTGTCGCTCACCGTGTCCAGTATCGCGGCGATGTCCTCGGGGCTCTCAACGAAGTCGTTGTGTCTTCTTCGACGTTCACTCATATTGTTTCACGAGTATAAGGGGGGTGATCACCTGATATAGGCGATCTGGGAAAAAGTGATCAGATTGTGATCAGACGTCTGTTTGGATAACGATAAATCTGGTTAACCCCTGTCTTTTAGTGATGGTCGCGGATTACCTAGCCTTCTTTACGTCTGTCTACGCGTGGATCGACGAGAACGTGGCTTCTATAATCACTTCAGTGGTTTCGCTGGTGTTACTCGTCATCGTGTACCGTGTGCTGAACCACGAGATAACCCGGATGAGGAAGAAGGAGCTGCTTGATGTCAACTCGGCTTTCCTGCTTACGAGATTGATCAAGTGGACCGCCTACGTCATCGGGTTCGTCGTGGTCTTCAATCTCCTAGGCGTCAGGGTGGACTTCTTCGTAGGGCTCTGGGTGCTCGCCGGCGGCACCATCATCGGGTTCGCGTCCATGAACACCATAGGCAACGCCATAGCCGGCATCATCATCATGGTGAGCCGCCCCTTCAAGATCAGTGACCGCCTCTTCTTCCAGGACAGGTTCGTCGAGGTGGAAGGCATAGACCTCATCTACACCAGGATGAGGACCCTGGACAACCTCGTGATCTCTGTGCCTAACCAGATGCTTTTGGACACCGTCATCGAGAACCAGAGCGCTTACGACTACGTCAGGCGCCGCTGCGTCGTTACCATGGAATACAGCGTGGGCCCGGAGCACGTGAAGGAGACACTCCTCGCCGCCGTGGCCTCGGTGGAAGGGCTCGCCGAGAGACCCGAGCCCTACGTCTGGGTAACCGACTTCGGCAACTTCGCGATGGAGTACACTTTGTACTTCTTCATCTCGGACACGAGACGCACCTTGGAGCTTGACTCCATGGTCCGGGACGCGGCGTTCACGGAGGAGGGGATCGACCTGAGTACGCCCAACCTCATAAGGTCGCTGAAATAGATTATTTAAACAAAATAATTAAAGGGAAAATCAATCTAGTATATATTACAGATTATTTTTTGCTTTATATACGTAATTCCATATATAGAATATCATTATAACCTGACATATAAACAAATTACAAATACACTTTAAAATTGATGGAGCAGATCATCCTTTTTAACGTGTTTAATTTTAGAGAGCCGTTAAGTACATCCTGATATCTCAGCAATATGCCTGTTGAGGCTCAACGGAGTGATGTAAAAATGCCTATATGTGCAATCTGTGGCGAGGAATTCGAACACGTCACCAAGTGCAAGATGTGTGGAGAGAGATTCTGCGTCGACTGCGGAGAGCTCGACGAGAAGCTCTGCATCTACTGTCTCG
>JAEHCT010000068.1 GCA_020697635.1 Candidatus Bathyarchaeota archaeon | reverse complement strand
TATATGTAATCGAGCTGCTAGAGGAAGGAGTCTAGACCCAGAGTCTTTTTCTTTCATTATTTTAATTTAAAAACGATTCTCAGGAAAGAGCCGAGAAACACGAGGCCCTCACGAAGACTGAACTTGCTTTCACCGTCGGCTCTCTCGTAAAACGTTATGGGCACCTCGCGGACACGGTAACCCTGTTTCACTGTTTTGTAGAGACTCTCGAACTGGAAGTCCCACTTGTCGCAGTGGACGTTGGGCATAACGTCTTCCCAGAGCGCTCTTCTGTACACCCTCAGCCCACTCGTCCAGTCAAAGATGTCCTTACAGGTAAGAAGCCGTATGACGCTGTTTGTCACAATGCTCAAGTAATCCCTCCAGAAGGACCTGCCAACGATGCATCCGCCGTCGATGAGCCTACTCCCGATGACAAGGTCTGCCTTCTCCGCGGCTTTCAACATCCCCGGAAGATAACACGGGTCATGGCCCCCGACGACGAACTCTGGTACGAAAGCACGGTAATAGACGACAAAGTCGGATACGCCATAGTATCCGCGTACAAGGACCTCAACGAGACCAAAGGCTTCATCATATACGGGTACACCGCCGAGGACACTTACTATGCGTGCTACGCCTTACGCGGAGGAGGACTGGAGTGGCTCCAGTACGTCCAGGACGGAGTGACTGCGATAGTACTCAGAATAGAGTACGACAAGTTACACCCGGTGACATTCCACGTGGAGGAAGAGCTCGGGCCCTTCACCGAGTGCACAGGAGCATACACCAGCTTCAAAACAAGCCAGTACTACGATAACTACGAAATAGGTAAACAGATGTTATTGGACCGTGCAGCTGAGCTAGGTATCTGCTACAAGCTGGTAGACATAGAACATTGTTCACAGGTTCACCCAGACCCATAAACACCCAACCCCCTTTTTTCATCAGCAACGTTTTTCAGCGCCCCAAAGACCATTAAAGGGGTAATCATTTGTCGAACAAGCAGCTACTGGTAAGCAAGATAGAGAACGGCATAGTAATCGACCACATCCCCGCCGGGAGGGCGTTCCAGGTGCTGAGCCTCCTCAAGCTACCCGCCGACGCCAGAGCCCTCATCGCCCAGAACGTCGTGAGCGGCAGCATGGGCAGCAAGGACCTCATAAAGATAGAAGGCACATATCTCACCAGCAGCGAGATAGACGTCATCGCCTTCGTGGCGCCGGACGCCACCCTCAACATAATCAACAACTGGCAGGTCAAGGAGAAGCGCAGAGTTTCCATCCCGGAGACCCTCGGGGGCACCTTCAACTGCCCCAACACGCTGTGCCCCACCAACGCCAGGTACATGGCGCCCAACACCAGGTTCCGCGTAGAGAAGGGAGAGCAGCTCGAGGAGACCAAGCTCCACTGCACCTACTGCGGGAGTATCACCTACTACGGTACCATAAGGGACAGCATCCAGAGCGAGAGCTTCAGGATCGAGCGCCGCGGCCTCGTCTCCAGGGGCAAGATAGAGAGTGTGTTCATGGACGTCCTCATCAAGGGCGGCGCCCTCAGGTTCTCCCCGAGCCTCGACCGGCCCTTCATGCTAAAGAGCGGCCGCCCGAGCCCCTACTTCGTTAACCTGGGCGCCCTCACCGACGGCGAGAGCCTGGGCAAGCTCAAGTGGGCGTTCGCCAGCTACATAGCGCTCCTCTTAGAGGAGGGCGAGATACCCGACTTCGACTACGTGTTCGGTCCCAGCTACAAGGGCATAAGCCTCGCCGCCCTCACATGCGAGGGCCTCAACGAGCTCTACGGCATGGACAAGAGGTACATGTACGACAGGAAGGAGGCCAAGGACTACGGCGACCTCACCAGCGACCAGGTCCTCGTGGGGGCCGGCTACTTCAAGCCCGGCCAAAGGCTCCTCGTCGTCGACGACACCATCACCACGGGCATCACCAAGGTGGAGACCATCGAGAAGCTCAGAATGCTCGGGGACCACGGCGTCGTCGGCCTAGTCATAGCCGTCGACAGGCAGGAGCGGCTCGGCGACAAGGACAACGTCGAGGAAACAAGCGCCGTCCAGTACATGGAGCAGGAGCTGGGGCTCAAGGTCCACAGCATACAGAACATAGAGACCATCTACGGCTTCATCAAGGACAGCCTGAGCGAAGAGATGCGCGGCCTCTGGCTGGACTACTACCGGCGGTACGGCACCGTGAAGCTGGACTAGCCCCCAGTTTTTATTTCCCCATTCATTCATCAACCCATGGAGAAGTACGACGCCATCGTGGTGGGCAGCGGAAGCGGCATGATGATAGCCGACGCCGCCGTGAACCGCGGCATGAAGGTCGCCCTCGTCGAGATGGACAAGCTGGGCGGCACATGCCTCAACAGGGGCTGCATCCCCAGCAAGATGGTCATATACCCGGCCGACCTCGTCAACCAGATAAAGCACGCCGAGCGCCTCGGAATACACGCCAAGATAGAGAGAGTCGACTTCAAGCACATAATGAGGCGCACACGGGAGTTCGTGGAGCACGACAGGAGGCCCATGGAGGAGAACATACCCAAGGTCGAAGGCCTGACCTACTACCCGGTCAGAGGCGAGTTCGTCAGCGACTATACATTGAGGGTCGGGGACAAGCATATCACCGCGGAGAAGATCTTCCTCGTATCAGGGAGCAGACCCCGGATACCGGCCATCGAGGGCCTCGACGAGGTGGAGTACATCACCAGCAGGGAGGTCTGGGACATGAACCGCAGGCCTACGAGCATGATCATCGTGGGCGGGGGGCTCATCGCGTGCGAGATGGCCCACTTCTTCAACGCCATGGGGACAGAAGTCACGGTGCTCAGCAGGAGCCCCAGACTCATCAAGCAGGGAGAGCCAGAGGTCTCCGAGATACTCCTCACAAGCCTCAGAGAGAGGATGCACGTCGAGGTCGGGGTGGAGGTGACAGAGGCCGGGGGAGTTGGCGACCAGGTGGAAGTGACGGCGGTGGACGGCGACGGCGACACCAAGAGCTACAGGGCAGAGAAGCTCTTCATAGCCGCAGGGAGAGCCAGCAACGCGGACACGCTTAAACCGGAGAACACCGGCGTCGAGGTAGACGACAGGGGCTACATCAAAGTAGACGAGAACTACCTGACGACGAGGCCAGGGATATACGCGTTCGGCGACGGCATAGGGAAGGCCATGTACAAGCACGTCGCCAACAAGGAGGCCGAGCTGGTGTGGCACGGCTTCACTGAGGGACACGTACACCCCCTGGACTATGACAAGGTGCCCTACGCTGTGTTCACGTGGCCCCAGGTGGCGTCCGTAGGCATCACGGAGAGGGAGGCAGCGGCTAGAGGCCTAGACCACCTGGTCGGAGAATACAACTACATCGACACCGCCAAGGGCGCCGCCATGGACGAGGAAGACGGGTACGTTAAGATCATCCTCGAAGACGAGAGCTACAAGATACTGGGAGCCCACATCGTAGGCCCCTACGCGCCAATCCTCATACAGGAGATCATCAACGTGATGAACGCGGGCGACGGCTCGGTGTGGCCCATAACGGAGTCCATGCACATCCACCCCGCGCTCCCCGAGGTCGTGCAGAGAGCCATCTACAACCTCAGGGCCCCCGGCCACCACCACTGAGGTTTAAATAACGCCGCACGACTTCCACAACCAGTTTCTGGTGAGTCAAAGTGAACGAGTTAAAGATAGGGGATAAGGCCCCCGAGTTCTGTCTACCCGACGCCGAGAAGGGGCAGGTCTGCCTCAAGGATCACCGAGGGAAATGGGTGGTGCTCTACTTCTACCCCAAGGACAACACAAAGGGATGCACCATGGAGGCCCTCGAGTTCACGGCAGCCGAGGACGACTTCAACGTCAGGGACGCCGTAGTCATCGGCGTCAGCCCCGACAGCCCGGAGAGCCACACCAAGTTCATCGAGAAACATGACCTAGGCATCACGCTGCTTAGCGACACAGAGAAAAAGATATTGACGGGCTACGGCGTCTGGCAGAAGAAGAAGATGTACGGCAGAGAGTACATGGGGGTGGTCCGCAGCACCTTCCTGATAGGCCCCGAGGCAAAGATAGCGTACATCTGGCCCAAGGTGAAGGTGGCTGGCCACGCCGACACAGTCATGGAGAAACTGGTAGAGCTCCAAGGCTAGGGAAAGCGTTGAACATAACCGACGGCATCCACGCGAGACGCGCGTACAGGAGCCTCGAGCCCGTCGAGATAACCAAGGAGCTGGTCGAGGACCTGGCCACCCACGCCGGTCTGTCGGCGAGCTGCTTCAACAACCAGCCGTGGAGGTTCGTCTTCGTCTACGACAGAGAGAGGCTAGAGGAGATATGGGGCGCATTGAGCAGAGGCAACAAGTGGGTCGAGCTCGCTTCCATGATCGTCGCCGTCTTCAGCAGGCCCGAGGACGACTGCCGGATAAGGGACAGGATGTATCACCACTTCGACGTGGGTATGGCGACGGCGAACCTCATACTGAGGGCCACGGAGCTGGGGCTGGTCGCCCACCCCATAGCAGGGTTCAGCCCAAGCAAAGTGAAGGATATGCTCGGGATACCCGACGGCTACCAGGTCATCACGCTGGTGAACGTTGGCAAGAAATCTGACAGGGTTCACCCATACCTGAGCGAAGACCAAGCCCATACCGAGAAGGAGAGGCCCGAGCGCCTCCAGCTAGAGAAATACTCTTTCCACAACAGGTACACGGGAGAGTAAACAGAGGGACCCTGGATTGAGATGAGCGAGGAAAAGACTAACAGGCTGATCGCTGAGAAGAGCCTGTACCTTCTTCAGCACGCTCATAACCCTGTGGATTGGTACCCTTGGGGAGATGAGGCGTTCAAGGCGGCTGAGGAGCTCGATAGGCCCATCTTCCTGAGTATAGGGTACAGCACCTGTCACTGGTGCCACGTAATGGAGCGTGAGAGCTTCATGGACGAGACGGTGGCGGAGCTCATGAACGAGGCGTTCATCAACGTAAAGGTCGACAGAGAGGAGCGCCCAGACATAGACGGAGTCTACATGACGGTCAGCCAGATGATGACCGGCGGAGGGGGATGGCCCCTCACCATCATCATGACGCCTGACAGGCGGCCATTCTTCGCGGGCACCTATATCCCGAAGGCAAGCAGGTTCGGCGCAGTCGGGATGCTCGAACTAGTCCCCGTGATAAAGGGCTATTGGAGAGACCAGCGTGACCGTCTAGAGGAGATAGCGGACAACGTGGTCCACGGCCTGAACGTCGAGACGATTAGTAGAGCCGAGACGCTGGATGAACAGGTTCTTGAGACAGCGTACAACATCCAGTCTACGAGGTTCGACGCCGAGCACGGCGGCTTCGGGGACGCCCCCAAGTTCCCCACACCGCACAACCTTCTCTTCCTACTGAGGTACTGGAAGAGAACCGGAGACGGCGACGCACTAACCATGGTTGAGAAGACCCTCCGCCACATGAGGCTGGGAGGCATCTACGACCAGGTAGGGTACGGCTTCCACAGGTACAGTACAGACAGGGGGTGGTTGGTGCCTCACTTCGAGAAGATGCTCTACGACCAAGCGCTGCACATCCTAGCCTACTCTGAGGCATATCAGGCCACGGGCAACCCACTCTACATGGACGTTGCCCTCGAGGTGGCGGCCTACGTGCTAAGGGACCTGGCTTCGGGTGAGGGCGGATTCTACTCCGCGGAGGACGCGGACAGCGAAGGAGAAGAGGGCAAGTTCTACGTCTGGGATGTCGACGAGCTGAAGGCGGATCTCACCCAGGACGAGCTCAAACTCGTCACAGATACATACGGGATCAGTGAGGAGGGCAACTACCACGACGAGGCGACGAGGAGACTTACGGGAAAGAACATCCTACACATGTATGCAGGAGAACCGTCCCCCGAGAGCAGGGAAGCCTTAGAGAGGGTTAACTCGAAACTGTTCGAACTCAGGGAGAGACAGGTAAGGCCTCTGCTGGACGACAAGGTTCTCGTCGACTGGAACGGATTGATGATTGCGGCGTTGGCATTCGCGTCGAGGGCTCTTGGAGCCAAGGAGCTGTTGACGGAAGCCGCTAGGGCGGCGGAGTTCATCCTAGGTTGTATGTGGGACGGCGAGAAGTTGCTTCACAGGTACCGGGAAGGCGAAGCTGCGATCGACGGCTTCCTAGACGACTACGCGTTCCTCGTCTGGGGGCTCACGGAGCTATACTTGACCAGCTACGAACCGAAGTACCTTGAGAAGGCGCTGGAGCTTGCCGCGGCGTCCCTGAAAAGATTCTGGGACGATGAAGGCGGATTCTATTTCAAGGGAGAAGACGAGACGCTACCGACGAGGCGGAAGGAGTTCTACGACAGGGCGAGGCCATCGGGGAACTCGGTGATGCTCCTGAACCTGCTGAGGCTTTCGAGGCTGACGGGAAGGGTGGAGCTCGAGGAAAAAGCAGGCAAGCTCGTCGACGCCTTCTCCGCCAACGTCAAGGGAAGCCCCCACGCTTACACGATGTTCCTATGCGGGCTAGACTTTGCGTTGGGCCCGAGCCATGAGGTGGTGCTCGCCGGAGAACTCCCTGAGGACGTATCGGACCTATATGAGGCCATCTGGAAGCGATATCTACCTAACACGGTCGTGCTCATACGAACCGAAGAAACAGTCAAGCTGGCCAGCTACGCCGAGGAAATGAGGCCCCTTGAAAGGCTAGGCACCGCATACGTTTGCAGTAATTTCGTGTGCGACATGCCTACTTCTAACAGGGACAAGATGTTGAGTCTACTAAAATAGATAAAATAATGGGAGAGTTACTTGGTGGTCAGCGTGTACTTGACGCCGA
>JAEHCT010000067.1 GCA_020697635.1 Candidatus Bathyarchaeota archaeon | reverse complement strand
CAGTACCTGTGGCTACAGCAATGGGATGGACAGCTACCGGTCGTCTACTCGGGTGACGGACAGGGTCTGATACTGGACGTCAGCCAACTCACAAGGGACGAGGGTTAAACCCTCTCAAGCTTGAACGCCACGGGCCGTAGGCCGTCGGCACGGCACGTGAAAAACTTCAAACACTTTTTATGTCGAGGTCAGAGACGTAGTGTTTCCCCGTCTCCGCCAACCTTCCCTGCTCCTTCGAGGAAGAGGTTCATGGCGATGTCCGAGATGTCACTCTCCTTCCTCGGGTAGGGTTAAATGCTAGAACCTTCATGCCACACTATTTGACCGCGACCCGTTTTTAGTTGTATCGTCGGCGGGGTTGTATAGTTTTTAAGCGAGCCTACGTCATAGCCTTGAGAAAGGGAGCAGCGAAGCCTTGCACGCCATCCAAGCCGTCGATCTAGGGAAGAACTTCGGCAGCACACAGGCCCTCAGAGGCGCCAGCTTCACGGTCAACGAGAACGAGATCTACGGCCTCATAGGGCCCAACGGCGCAGGGAAGACTACAGCCCTGAGGATTCTGAGCACCCTAATCAGCGCGTCCTCGGGGAGGGCCGAGGTATTCGGGTTCGACGTGGCCAGACACCCCGAGAAGGTGAGGGAGATCATAAGTTACCTCCCCGAGGAGGCTGGGCTCTACCAGCACCTAACCGGCCTTGAGTTCCTCGAGTTCATGGCGGGCTTCTACGCTGACGACAAGGAGGAGCGGAGCAGCTTCGTCGAGGAGGGAAGGCTCATCTCTGGTCTCGAAGAAAGGCTCAGGGACAGGTCGGACGGGTACAGCAAGGGGATGAAGCGCCGGCTCCTCATCGCCAGGGCCCTCATGATGAAACCCCGGCTCGCCATACTGGACGAGCCCACCTCGGGGCTGGACGTCATCCAGAGCGTCCACGTGCGAAACATGATCAGGGACTATACCGATAAGCAGGGCGTCACCGTCCTCCTCTCCAGCCACAACATGCTGGAGGTGGAGTACCTCTGCGACCGCGTCGCCCTCATGGACCTCGGTAGAATTGTGGCGGAGGGCACACCCGATGAGCTTAGGGAGCGGTACGGCGCGAAGAACCTGGAGGATGTTTTCATGGAGGTGACTAACCACGAGTAAGCTCACCTCCATCATCGTCAAGGAGATCAAGGAGCTCGTCAGGGACCCCAAGATACTCATAGGCGTCATACTCATGCCCATAATCATATTCCCGGTCATGGGCGGCGCCATCAGGATAAGTCAGGAGTCGGTGCAGAGGGCCGTCATCGGCGCCAGCTTCGCCGTCTACACGGACGACGAGGGGTTCGTCACGGAGGCGTTTCTGGAGTACCTCTACAGGAACAACACCGTGGTGCCCATCGAGGCCGCCAGCTTGGAGGATGCCCTCAGGCAGTTCCAGGAGACCGACAGCAGCGCCCTCATCTACATTCCTAGGGGCTACAACGATAACCTCACCCAGAGCATGAAGGGCGAGCTCAGGGTGTACGCCAACCTCAGGAAGCTCAACATGGCCGAGACCCAGAGCACGAACGTTGTGAGCAGCCTCATCAACATATACAACTACTACTTCAGCATCAGCAAGATCGGGAGGCTGCTGGAGCAGTCAGGTACAGTGGGCACTCCTGAGGCCATAAGGAGCCCCATATCTATACGGTACGCGTCTATACTGAAGGGCACGGTGCTGGATATCCCGCCTACGAGCATCATCAGCCTGGTGATGAGCCAGAGCATCATGCTGCCCATCATGGTCATGATGATGGTGATGTTCGCTATACAGATGGCTGCCACCAGCATAGCGCTGGAGAAGGAGCAGAAGACCCTGGAGACCCTGATGACTCTGCCCGTGAGCCGCCTCACCGTGCTGGCTGGGAAGCTCAGCGGAAGCATCGTCATCGCGATAGCTGGCTCCGTCAGTTACCTCATCGGGTTCGGGTACTACATGAACTCGGCTTTCGCTTTCGTACCGGAGGCAGCCACTATGAGCATCGACGAGGTGAGCGTCGGCATCACGTCGTTCGGTATGCTCCTAGTGGGGGTGGTCATATTCGTCACCCTGGTCTCGGCGTTGGCCATGGCGCTGAGCATAGCGGTGTTCGCGGACAACGTCCGTAGCGCTCAGAGCTTCACCGGGATACTCATCACCCCCATAATGATCCCCGCGATAATCCTCATGTTCAGCGACATAGACATGCTCCCCCAGGCCGTTCAGTGGATACTGCTTGTAATCCCGTACACCCACAGCATCATAGCGACCAAGGCCGCGTTCCTCGGCGACTACTTCGTCGTGATCCGTAGCATCGCGTTCATCAGCATATGGACCTTCGTGGTGCTGTACGTCGCCGCCAAGATATTCAACACGGAGCGGATAATAACCGCCCGGTTCTCGCTTGGCGACCTGTGGAAAAAGCTTAGACAAAGATGACCCGCTCAACATAACTGTGCCCCAAAGCCTATCCTTGTTAAGACGATTTACTATCCATGAGACCCTTTGAACCAGTATGCGTTGTGGGCTCAGGTTATCTGGGGACCCAGATAGGCGTCACATGCGCGAGACACGGGTACACCGTCAACATGCACGACGTCTCTAAGGAGGCGTTAATGTCCTCTAAAAAGGCCATCGACGACTACGTACTCGAATGGGTGAGCGTCGGCGACGTCTCAGAGGACGAAGGAAACGACACAAAGTCGAGGATCAGCTTCCACGAAGACCTCGCCGATGCTGCGCATCAGGCAGGCATAGTCATCGAGGCCGTGGTGGAGCGCCTCGACGTCAAGAGAAAAGTTTTCAAGAGGCTCGACGAGGTCTGCAGAGGGGACGCCGTCATAGCGACTAACAGCTCGTCTATAAGGGTCTCCAAGATAGAGGACGCGACGAGTAGCCCCCACCGTGTTCTCAACATGCACTTTTACGGGTATCCTTGGAGGAGAAGGGTCGTGGAACTCATGAGGGGTTCATCCACGTCGGACGAGGTAATGGAGAAGGCCCGCGGTTTCTCCAGGAGTATAGGACTCAACCCTTTGATGGTGCTGCAGGAGAGCACCGGCTTCATCTTCAACAGGGTGTGGCGCGCCGTCAAGAAGGAGTGTCTCAGGGTCGTGGGCCAGGGCGTCGCTTCCTTCGAGGACGTGGACAGGGCGTGGATGAGCCTCTACGGGACAGCCATGGGGCCCTTCGGGATGATGGACCGGGTGGGGTTAGACGTAGTGAGGGACATCGAGATGGTTTACTATGAGGAGTCGGGAGACCCCTCTGACACGCCTCCCGGGGTCCTGCTCAGGAAGATCGAGTTGGGGGAGCTGGGCGTGAAGACGGGTAAAGGCTTCTACAGCTACCCTGACCCCAGCTACATGGAGCCGAGGTGGCTCTACGGAGATGCTTGACCGCTCATAGTGGAAGAACAAGCTTGACGAGTTCCACGTTGGAGCCTTCTACTTCCTCTTCTATGGTCGCCTCGCGCCTGAACCCATTCCTCAGATAGAAGTTGACGGCTCTTTCGTTGAAGCTCTCCGTCTTAACCATCATCCCAGTGTACCTGTCACCCTTGGCTGCTTCGATTGAGTGCTCTAACAGTCTTCTGCCGATGCCGACGCCGGTCATGCTCTCAAGGACGATGATCCCGGAAAGCTCGACTAGTTCGTCGCCGAGCCTCGTGTTCGAGGAGAACCCCACCACCTGTCCCTCGTTTAATGCTATGAAGACGCGGGTGTCGTCCCTGTCGAGCAGGTTCGAGAGGAACCCGTGGCTTGCTATGTGTCGCATGGTCTCCTCCGTCGCCCCCGTCCAGCCTAAGGCTCCGGGCCCGGCCTCCTTCCACGCCTTCCGCAGGAACTCGATGAGGCTCTCGACATCTTTTTGCTCGGCTTCCTTAACCGTCATCATCCATGTCACCCATGATTAAGCTATTATTGTTAATCAAGTAAGTTAGTACTTGAGGTTTAATGATTCATAGATTCAAGCCCAAGCTGTATTATCACACCTATGGCCCCAACGAGCCTGCGCACCACGTGAAGCCGGGTGACACCGTCGTAGCCCCCACGGTGGACGCCGGAGGCAACGACGGTGAAGGTAACCCTATTCCCGACGAGATGAGGCAGAAGGCTAAGGGTACGTCCCTGAGCCGCTCAAACCCATTGACGGGTCCCTTCTACGTCGAAGGCGCTATGCCGGGGGACACGTTGGTAGTAGACGTTCAGAGTATCAATCTCAACAGGTCTTGGGCGTACTCGTCCATCATCCCTGGGTTCGGCTCCCTGACCGAGGAGGTTCCTGGGAGAAGCCTGTTGCTGAATGACCCGCTTCCCAGCAAGAGGTACCGGTGGGAGCTGGACACGAAGAAAGGCGTTGGCACAGTTGAGCTCCCGGGAAGCAAAGTGAGGAAGGCTTCGATACCGCTTCACCCCTTCATTGGCTCCATCGGCGTCGCCCCGCGTTACGGCAGGGTAGAGATGTCTTTAGCCCCCGGGGAGTACGGTGGTAACATGGACTGCGTCGAGACCTGTGAGGGGTCGACACTGCACCTGCCTGTGTTCGTTGAGGGCGGATACCTTGTGTTCGGGGACGTCCACGCGGCTCAGGGCGACGGAGAGCTCTGCGGTGTAGCGTTGGAGACATCGGCGGAGATCACCGTGAAGGTGGACGTGCTGAAAGGCGAATCCATCGAGTGGCCGAGGATACTCGACGACGAATGGATCATGACGGCGGGCAGCGGTAGGCCCCTCATGGAGGCGTACAAGATAGCTCACGTAGAGATGGTTAGGTGGCTATGCGGCGAGTACGGCTTCGACAGGTGGGACGCTCTACAGCTGTTATCTCAGGTGGGTCGATGCAGGGTAGGTAACGTGGTGGATCCTAACTACACGGTGGTGGCCAAGTACCCCAAGAAATACCTGCCGAAATAAATAGTTAAAAAATTATTATTAATAAAATTTGGTGGGGATCGCCTCCACGGCGTTCCCGCTACTATATGGCTCAGCTAGTACCTTGCTGGCCTGTGCTTCTTGAAGCATTCTTGACAGTAAACTGGACGGCCTTCGGTCGGTTTGAACGGGACCTCGGCTTCCTGGCCACAGTCAGAGCATGTGATCTTGTGCATCTCTCTGGGGCCGCGGTCGTAACTGCGCCTCTCTCTATAACCCATATCTTTCACTCCTTCTACGTTGCTATACTCAGAATATGTTGATACTCCGCGTATACATTTCCCGAGCATGCACTGAATTTAAACCTATGGTATTTCAAAGCAGCTACACATACAATTTCGGTTCAATCTGAAATAAAATTGACTCGTTATTCCTCGATTCCGAGTGCCTGCTACCGAGTCCTATGTTTTAAGAGTTAATTTTTTTGAGGATAAAAGTATGGATAGGGGGTTCAGCTATACTCAATTGTATTAGCTTCTCCTTCATCAACCACTTTTTCGTTTTTACTTAGTTTAATCACGTTGTTTTCTGAGAACGTGTCCAGCCAGACATGGGCTGTGTCAGATCCTGCATGTGAGCATGCGAATCTTTTTCCATCAGCGTGGTTGTTGCTGTAGTGATCGGGTTCCCTTATCTGTAAATCACTCAGGTCATTGTCTTTTACTATATTGTTGAGTGACCTCTGGTCTCGTTCTCCTGCCTTTTTACGTCCTGATATTCGAATCCCATAATAAACCTCTCCCGAGATCTTGTTGTCAGATACTTTGAAGTCGTCGCATTTCCTGACGTGTATGCCCTCGTATCCGTCCTTCAGCTGTATGCGATTGTTCCTGATTACCCCGCCTCTGAGCTTGTCGGCTCTTTCTCGGTTCATCAACGGACCTAGGACTTTGATGCCACAATAATTCAGCTTATCCAAATTGAGAGAATTCTCCTCGATCTCGACGTTGAACCCTGGCGACGGGAACCCCCAGGCGCTCTGGGCTAGTATGCCGGCTCCAGCCTCGGGGCTCGAGAAAGGGTAGGACCCATACACGTCTGATTCAATGGTGTTGCGTCGTATCCACACGTCTGCTGTTTGAAGGCATCCCGTCACAGCTATTCCCCTCGCGTTGGCGTTGCGTATGATGTTATTCTCGATGTTAACAACCCCAGATGCTTGATGTACAGCGACGCCGAAACCCATGTAGTACTCATGGTTGAACAGATCCGGCCGATATTCAGGGTCTTCTTCAAGACTACCTCGTGAGAGGAACCCGCCGAATGCGCCGCCACGGGCGAAGTCGATGTAGTTACCTTCTATAGTGACTCTGCCCATGAAGACGCTGGGCTCGGAGCCCCGGACCCAGATCCCTATAACCACGTCGCCGAAAGCGCCGTATTTCATCCCTCTCCCATACCCTGTCATAAGGGTGATCCTGTTGTTCTTGACATTCAGGCTTTCACATTGAACGCCCCATATGCATATGTGGTTGAAATCCGTGAAGTGTATGTTCTCTATCGATACTTCTGCGCTTTTCCCATTCACCTTGAAAACAGAGTCAAACTCCGTGAACGGAAAAATCCAGCCCTTCTTGTAGATCGTCGCAGTTGGGATGTCGTCTTCTCGTCCCTCTCCCCTGACCACGACGCTTCTAGATATCTCTACCATGGAAGACCCGAAGTTGAACGTGCCTTTGAGTATCACCTCATCGTAGTTGTCCACGGCTTCCTGAACGGTCTGGGCGTCCATCTCTGGTCTATCTTGTCCTACAACTGTAATCCCCTCTGACGGTTCCCCCTCTCTGGGGATTCGCCCATGCTCAATCTGGGGTACGGGGGCAGTTGTCCTCTGTTCAGCTTCATCCCAGTAATGCTGGAATAGTTCTCTGCACCAGTCGAGAGCCGAGTCATGGGTCGCGGTGAATCCTTTGAAATCATGTTGACCATCAGGTG
>JAEHCT010000066.1 GCA_020697635.1 Candidatus Bathyarchaeota archaeon | reverse complement strand
AGATAAATGGGATATCCAAATGACGAAGAAATGTTCTTCTTCGGGCCCGGCCTGACAAACCAGGAGATGGACAAAGAGTTCAAGACGCTCTATGACAGCCTCATGGCATACAAGGAAAACATCTTCCACCTCGTCGACACGGTCTGTACCGACTGTGATACAGGTGACCGACTCGCCATGAACATAGCCGAACGTGACACCGTCCTGCTTCAACGCCTCGTATCCAAGGAGTGCGAGCATCGTCACATGAAGAGGAAGGCCAAGAAGGAGTCGGCGGCCGACCCGCTCATGACCGAGAGCCAGAAACCCCTGTCGTTGGAGCGGATCCTGAAAGCCAGGACCGCCTCTGTGAAGGGCATCGTGGAGGATCACAGGAAGTAGATTCGTCATGCAGGAGCTAACGCTCAGGCAGGTTCAGGAGACGATGCTGGAGACCCAGGAGGACAAGAGCCTCCGGGAGATGTATGTACACAAGTCTCCGTGCGCGGAAGACGAGGTTGGAGCGGTGTTCTTCGCCGTCGCAGGGACACCGCCAAGGGGATACGCCATGTTCCTGCCAGACGGAAAAGACGGCGGCGTTGGCACGCTGCACGTGTTCGACCGGCTCGGGCTGAAACGCAAGATCCTGCACTGCAAGTTAGTCGACCTTGCGAGCTGCAAGGAGAACGACATCTGGAGCCCGCAGGTAGCCGCACCTGTGATAGAGGCATAGCCAGACCGATGGATTCAGTGAGAAGAAACGGAATACATCGGGTGAAAACTGGTGAACACTGAGACGCTCATCGCGGTAAACATAGGGTTACCTGTTTTCTCTGCTCTGGCGTCGCTGGTTCTCAGCGACAGAAGGGCGAGAACCGGGGTCGTGTACCTCACGGCAGCCGTCCTCGTGGCCTCCTCGCTCCTACTCTACGACGCGGGAGGTTTGGAGCTGAATCTTGGCGGCGTCTTCGAGACTGCTGTGGTGGCGCTGGACTTCGGGTTGCTGCAGTATTTTCTGTACCAAGGATTCGTGCATAAGAGCTGGCAGGTTCTGGCGCTGTGGATGGGGCCGGCGATCATCGCAGTCCTCTTCATAGCGGAGGTGGTCTAGGTGGACTACACAGCGACATTGATTTCTGCGACGTTGGCTCTGGCCACGCCGCTGATAGGAGGTCTGCTGATGGGCGTGGACAGGAAGCTCACCGCCCGGATGCAGGAGCGAGTCGGGCCGCCTCTGGCGCAGCCGTTCTACGACGCCCTAAAGCTCTGGGGCAAGACCGTCATGATAGACAGCAGCCTCCAGCCGGCGCTGGCCTTCGGCTACCTGGGCTTCGCCCTCGTCGCCGCGGGGCTGGTGACGTTCAGGCAGAACCTGCTGCTGGTGCTGTTCGTGACGGGGATGGCGGACATCTGCCTGACGGTGGCCGCGTTCGACGCCAAGAGCCCGTACAGCTACCTGAGCGGGAGACGCGAGTTCCTCGCCATGCTCAGCTACGAGCCTGTGATGCTTCTAGCCTACACAGCGATATTCATGGTCACCGGGAGCTTCACGATAAGGGGCATCTACGAGTACGGGGCGCCGCTGCTGCTGGTTCTGCCCGCGGCGCTAGTGGCCTTGGAGATAGTGCTTGTAATCGAGATGAAGAAGAGTCCCTTCGATGTCTCGGGCCACGCCCACCAGGAGCTGGTAAGGGGGGTCTTCACGGAGTTCAGCGGGTACACCATGGCCCTCATAGAGCTGGGCCGCTGGACCAAGCTGGCCACCACGATGATGATCCTCAGCCTCTTCTGGGCGCCCAGTCCGGTGATCGGGGGAGCCATCAGCCTAGTCATGTTCTTCGTGGTGCTCATGGTGGACAATCTGTACCCCCGGCTCACCTGGCAGCGTATGCTCAGGACCACGTGGGCCGTCGGCTTCGCGTTGATACTGTTGAACGTGGCCGCGCTGGCTGTAGGAGGCGTCATACTGTGACTCTGGTGCAGAAGGCCAGGCTCAAGAGCCTCTGGGTGGTGCACTTCGACTGCGGCGGCTGCAATGGCTGCGACATCGAGGTGCTTGCGGCGCTGACGCCCAAGTTCGACGTGGAGAGGTTCGGCATAGTCAACATAGGGGACCCCAAGCAGGCCGACATCATGGTCTTGACGGGCCCCGTCAACCACAAGAACAAGCGGGTGCTAAGGGACCTCTACGAGGAGGTGCCCGACCCCAAGATGGTAATCGCCGTGGGGACGTGCGCCTGCACCGGCGGCATCTTCCACAACTGCCCCAACATCCTGGGCGGGGTGAACAAGGTGGTCCCCGTGGACGTCTACGTCCCAGGGTGCGCAGCGAGGCCCGAGCAGATCATCGACGGAGTCGTGCTGGCGATGAAAAAGCTGGCGGGCGAGGCGCCTGAGGAGGACGAGTAGCGATGGTGGTACAGGAGTTAACCGAGACAGGGACAACCGACGAGGTGCATGTGACCGAGGAATCTCTTCTCCCCAAGGTTCGGGAGATGAAGGAGAGAGGAGCCCGGTTCATCACAGTTACGACGCGGGACATGGGTGACAAGTTGGAGGTCATCTATCACTTCGAGGTGAACGACAGGGTCGAGAACCTCTACCTTAAGACACCGCGGGGCGAGCCCGTTCAGAGCATCACGGGAGAGTACCTGGTGGCTTTCATCGCCGAGAACGAGTGCCAGGACCTGTTCGGGGTCGAGTTCAAGGGCCTGGCCGTCGACTTCGGCGGCAAGATGCTGAAGGTCGAGGCGTCGCCGTCGACGCTGCTGAAGCCCGCCGAGGGCCCCTTGCCGCCCATTATGCGTAAGCTCGGGAAGTGCCGGGAGGAGTGCCCCGCCATGGTGGACGTACCCAGGTACGTCAGGCAGGTGGAGCGGGGCGACGCCGAGGGAGCCTACGACACCATAATAGAGCAGGCACCGCTCCCGGCGATCCTCGGCAGGGCGTGCTTCGCGCCGTGCCAGGAGGGCTGCCGTCAGGAGCTCGAGACCAAGCCCATACAGATACGGCTGCTGAAACGCTACGCTGCCGACGCCTTCAAGGAGAAGCATGGAGGCCTCCAGAGGGATGTCGAGCGTAAACCCCCCACAGGAAGACGTGTAGCGGTGGTCGGCGGCGGACCGACAGGTGTGTCCGCCGCCTACTACTTGGGGATGCTGGGCCACGGCGTCACCCTCCACGAGAAGGGGAAGTCTCTCGGAGGCGCGATGCTGTGGGGCATCCCCAAGTACAGGCTCCCCAAGGACGTGATGGGGGAGGAGATCGACGCCCGGCTGGCGGAGGCTGGGGTCGAGGTGAAGATCGGATGCGAGGTGACGAGCCTCGACGACCTCATGGCGGAGGGATACGACGCGTGCTTCCTGAGCATAGGCGCCGAGAGGTGTAACGGCCTTCGCTGCGAGGGCGAGGACAGCGAGGGAGTCATCAGCTTCATAGACCTGCTCACCGCCGTCAACGTCAGAGACGAGACCCCGGACCTGGGCAGGAGGGTTGTAGTCATCGGCGGCGGCAACAGCGCCATGGACTCCGCGAGGACGGCGAAGCGCCTCGGAGCCGAAGATGTGACCGTCTTCTACAGGCGGACCGAGGGCGAGATGCCGGCGAGCCTCCACGAGGTCCACGGCGCCGTCGAGGAGGGGATCGACTTCGACTTCCTGAGCACCCAGATAGTGATCCACCCGGGCAAGCCCCTGAGGATCGAGTACCAGTACATGGTACCGGGGGAGCCAGACGAGTCAGGGAGGAGACGGCCGATGCCCATGGAGGGGCCGCCCGGCTTCATCGAGGCCGACACCGTGATAGCGGCCATCGGCTACAACGTCCTAGTGCCCCCGGGCTTCGGCGTCGAAGTCGCCCGCAGAGGCAACATAGAGATAGACGACGACTACGGGACGAGCAGGGAAGGCGTCTACGCAGGCGGCGACGCGGCGTTCGGCACCTCGAACGTCATATCGGCTCTCAGGGACGGCAGGAAGGCCGCTTCATCTATCGACAGGTACCTCGGCGGCGACGGCCTAGGCGAGCCCGAGCCGGATCAGGGCGAGTTCGTGGCGAGGCAGGCGGACCTCGACGACATCCGGGGCAGACACCAGGCCGAGATACCCGAGCTCGACCCGGAGGAGCGGGTGAAGAGCTTCGTGGAGTTCGAGGAGACTCTGGAGGAGTGCGCGGCGACCTGCGAGGCGGGCCGCTGCTGGAGGTGTGACTGGAATGAGTGAGAGACAGAAGCTTACCATGATACCGTTCGGGCCGCAGCACCCCGTGCTGCCGGAGCCCATACAGCTGCAGTTCTACGTCGACGAGGAGAAGATAGTGGACGTGCTCCCCAACATAGGGTACGTCCACCGTGGTATAGAGAGAGCCATGGAGCTGAACGACTACAGGAGGAACATCTACCTCTGCGAGAGGATCTGCGGCATCTGCAACGTGATACACGGCCAGACCTACGCGAGGCTCATAGAGAAGCTGACGGGCACCGAGGTTCCCATACGCGCCAGGTACCTGCGCACCATCTGGGCGGAGGTGGCCAGGCTGCAGAGCCACCTGCTCTGGCTGGGCCTCTTCGCGGAGAGCATAGGGTTCGAGAGCCTCTTCATGAAGATCTGGCGGGACAGAGAGATCGTGCTGGAGCTGACAGAGGCTACCAACGGACACAGGATACACATGGGCACCAC
This sequence comes from Candidatus Bathyarchaeota archaeon, assembly GCA_020697635.1. Taxonomy (GTDB): domain Archaea; phylum Thermoproteota; class Bathyarchaeia; order TCS64; family TCS64; genus RBG-16-57-9. Next base: position 2,297 of record JAEHCT010000066.1, on the reverse strand, counting down.
AGTCATAGGCGGCGTCAGCAAGGACTTGGACGAGAGGCTCCGAGACAGGTACCTAGGGGACATGGACCGCCTCAGGAAGGAGGTCGACGACTGGGGACACGTCTTCGTCAAGGACGTGGCGTTCCGGGAGAAGACCGTAGGCAAGGGCATACTCCCCAAGAAGGACGCCGTCCACCTGGGCGCGGTGGGCCCGGTCATCAGGGGCAGCGGCGTCCCCCGGGACATGAGGAGCAACGGCTACGGGGTGTACGGCGAGCTCGACTTCGAGCCGGTCACCCACGACGGCTGCGACAGCTACTCGCGGGCCATGGTACGGCTGGACGAGACCTACCAGAGCATCGACCTCGTCAAGAGGGCCATAGATCAGCTGTCGGAGGGGCCGCTGGTGGAGAAGAACGAAGGGTTCCCGGACGGCGTCGCTATGGTTCGCTCCGAGCAGCCCAGGGGCGAGTGCTTCTACTACGGCGTGGGGAACGGGACGATCCACCTGGAGAGGTGCAGGATCAGGACCCCGACGCTGCCCAACATACCGCCTCTGCTCCAGATGCTGATCGGCCACGATGTGGCGGACATACCCACCATCGTCCACAGCATAGACCCTTGCATGAGCTGCACCGAGCGCGTCACATACGTTGAGGAGGCGGCCTAGATGCCCCGGTTCCTGGGTAACATACTGGAGAACCTCCTCGGCAAGCCCGCGACGGTCAGGTACCCCTTCGAGAAGCCGGAGCACGTACCAGGCACCAGGGGCGAGATCAGCTTCGACATGTCGAAGTGCGACCAGTGCCAAGACTGTGAGCGGCTGTGCCCGTCGGGGGCCATCGAGGTGGACGTCGAAGGCAAGCGCATAGAGTGGGACCCCTACAGGTGCATCTACTGCCACCTGTGTGTGAGGAGCTGCATGCATGAGGCCATAACGCCGCTGGACAACGTCCAGCCGCCGGGTTACAGGCTGGAGAAGAAGGTCTTCGAGGCCTAACCCCTTTTTCTATCTGTGCCGCTCTTTGATTTCGCCGTCCTGGAGCATGTCTAGCCGCGTCTCCAGCCGCGTCAGGGTTCTCTCCACGTTCATGAGGCCGTCTTTTAGGCCGTTGGCGATCTCCATGAGGGCGACGCTCATCTCCAGGGGGAGGTCGTCGGAGACCCTGTAGAGCTCGCTCTGGCTCTTCTTGATGAGTATGACGTTGCTTATCCTCTGTATGCCCTCTATCTGGGCGTCTATGCTCCTGAGCTGGCTCTTAGCCTCGTCGAGGAGGGCGCGGTAGTCGCTGTGCTTCAGGTCTTCCCACGGAGAGTCCTCTGACAGTAAACCACCAATGATACACCGGATTTATGGGTTATATATCTTTGAAGGCATGCCGGCGTTGTGGCTAGGGTTGATGGCTCTTTCGCCGGGTACAATTGACCAGAACTTGAGTGGTATCTTACCCTAGTCGGAACCTGATCTTCTGAAAACACTGTTATGGGGTTTGGTGTCCACCCCTATATGCCCCTTATAAGTCAGAGGCAACACGATGATATGTAACAAATTTCATTTCTATCGAATATGGTTATTCATCTTCTCTCCTTGTAGCCTCCGAGGAGCCTCCACTCAAGCCACTCCACGGCCCACAGAACCCGCTCAGGGTCCCTCTTCCGCGACCTGTCCATCAGGAAGATCAACCCCACCGACATCAGCCCCCAGACGGGGGTGAACGCCGCGAGCACAGGGTCCCGCTCGATGTAAGTGAAGTAACCCATCAACCCGGTGACGCCAAGCAACACGGCGCCGGCCACGATGAACCCCATGTCCATCCGCCGTCTGATCCACCTGAGCCGCTGCGCCTTCCTGGTGTTCAGGGTCTCCAGGACGCTGGTGTCCATGTCCTCCTTGATGAACTCAAGCACCGCCACAGCCTTCCTGCCAAGCTCCGTCAACCTGTACCGCCGCTCCTCGTCCTTCTCCAGGAAGCCGTCGAGCTCCCCCAGGTGGTAGTTGAGCCTGCCCGTGCTCAGCATCGTCTCCCCTAGGATGCCCGTGTAGTTCACGCCCTCGGGGTAGCCGCCCACGATCCTCAGTATGTTCTTACGCTCCGGGCTGGACAGCGCCTTTATCACCAGGTCGTCAAGCTCATTCCAATCGTTTTTCATGTTTTTCCACTGGAGAAAAGCATGAGAGCCACGGTTTTAAGGCTATTTGAACCACGAAACTTGACAAGAAAAGTTGTCAGGCTTCGTGGGGCAACAGAGCCTAACCCCATCACCCCAGAAAACAACAGTATCTAAAACCACCAACCCAAACCAGCATCCACGCATCG
>JAEHCT010000065.1 GCA_020697635.1 Candidatus Bathyarchaeota archaeon | reverse complement strand
GCCTGTGTCCATGTCCCGTATGAGGAATATGAAGGGGTGATCCGCATGGAAAACCTCCATGGGCATCGCGGCGGTTAGAGCTACCGAGACCCCTGTCGCGGCCGCCGCCTCGGTGCCCTTCTCGTTGACCTCTATATACGCCTGGTGGATGACCTTGTCTATGAACAGCTGGTCCTCAGCGTTCATGCCGCTGAAGTCCGCGGCGGCGGTGAACGCCGTGGGCATGCCCATCTCCGCCAGGTCCTCCATCATGAAGTACTTGGTCTCGAAAGTGAACCTCGGCAGGAAGACGTTCACCGCGGCCCCCTCTATCATGTCCGCCCATTCACCGAGTCTATCCGCCGACAGCTGAGCCTCCACGTCGCCCATACAGCCCTCCTTAGGCAGCAGGACGAGCATAGAGACGTCCTCGCCGGTGTAGGGGAGCTCCAAGATCTGGAGCTCGTCGGTCTCCGCGTAGTTGAACGTCTCGTCACGGAGGCTCATCATGTCCACCATGACTGACGTGGACGGGGTGACGTGGAACTCCTCCTCGCTGGTGGCCTCCTCGTCGAACTCGTAGAGCCAGTCTCCCTTGAAGTAGATGGCGTTGGTCAGCACCAGCCTCACGGCGGCGTCTATGGAGCCGCTGGGGAACAGGTCCTTGATCCTGTCGTTGGTCCTCTCCTCCACCCACTCGTTTATGGTGACCCGGCTCTCGTCGGGCTCGGCGACGAAGTCCAATGCGTTGACGTCACCGCCGTAGTAGCCGGCTATGGCGTCGACGTAGTCCTCCTGCACAGGGTAGCCCTGCTGAATCCACAGCGCGTTCACCGTGTGGAGCGCGTATTCGCGGCCCTCCTCGTTCAACGTGTTGTATATACCGGCGACGGAGGGAAGCCGCTCAGAGGGGTCCTCTAGGAAGCCGAACACCGCCTCCATCTCATCCGCGGTCTCGCCTCTGGCGCCCTCGTAGGTCATGGAGAGAGCCGTCGAGATGCTGTACGGCGAGAACAGTATGTTTCCGTCGTCAGCGCGGTACCTGCCGTAGAGGTCGAAGGCGAAGCCGTTGTACGCTTCCACGGTCGCCTCGACCGTCGAGACCGTGGCACCGGAGTCGTCGAGCACTGGTACGTCATCCTTCGCCGTGGATCCCGAGAGCCAGTCGGATACGGCGGGTAGCTGTGAGCCCACCACCACGGCAGCCAGAAGAACAACTGCGAGCCCATACAGAGCCTTATGATTAACTAGTCTTGACATCATATTCACTGATATAACTTGCAGATAGTTCTAGATAATCCCACACATTAGAACACCCGTTTCAAAGCGTTGAACAAAGTGGGTTCGGCTAGGAGATCTCCCTGAGGTCCTTGCCTATCTCGTAGACGACGTCGCCCTGCCATATGGCTGGGCTGGTCACCATGTGGACGACGCCGTCGGTGGGGACGACGATCTCCTCCAAGGTCTCCCCGAAGAGGTCCTTTATGACGCCCAGCGTCTGGCCCTCCTCCACCATGTCGCCCGCCCGGACGTTGCTTATGAAGAAGCCGCCGTGCTCAGCGTACAGATGGTACGGGTTGAACACCTTAGCCTTGGGCGGCACCAATGGCTCCCCCTCCAACATGTCCAGCTTCATCAACACGTTCCTGCAGCCCCGGACCACCTCCGACACGATGTCGCTCTGGCACCTGCCCATGCCTCCAGCCTCGGTGCCCACCGTCACGGGGAACTTCATGGGGCTGCCGCGGGGCCTCGGCAGGCTCTCCCTTATCCACTCCCAGCCGAAGGCCCTGCACAGCTCCAAGTTGAGCCTGTCCTTCTCCTCGTCGCCCGTCATCCTGTACATGGTGCCAGTGAGGAGGTCCTCCTCGATGTCGCCGCCGTGGAGGTTCAGCCTGCAGTCCGCCTGGCTCAGCACCTCGCGGTAGAACGTGGTTGTGACGTAGTACGTAATCTTGGGCGGCCCCGAGCCGCCGCGGGGAATCTCCTCCACATAGCAGCCCGTTAGGTCCCTGTAGTCAACGGGGTTACCGTGCATCCACCGTGTCTCGAAGGCCAGGGTGTTCACCATGGGCACCATTATGACCTTGCCGTCGACGTCCCCCGGTTCCAGTGTCTTCATGAGCTCCAGCACCCCTGCGGGGCCGTTGTACTCTGAGCCGTGCTCGCCGCCGTTGATGACCACCGTTGGGCCGCTTCCCACGCCGTTCACAAGCATGACGGGGATCCTGTGCCTGCCGGCGGGCTTCTCGGCTATGCTTAGGTAGCCCCGCACCTTCTCGCCGGGCCCTGCCTCAAGATCCTGAACCTTAAGAACGTCACTCATCTCGTAGACCTGTGTTTTCTGTGGCTCATGCGAATATGGCTTTTATGTCCAGCGCGATAAGAGTCCCCCATGGGCAGACTCAAGGACAAGGTTGTCCTGGTAACCGGCTCGGGGCGGGGCTTCGGCAGAGCCATGGCGATGGCATATGCACGTGAGGGCGCCAACTTGGTCTCCGTGGCCCGAAGCGTCGACGAGTTGGCGTCGGCCGAGGAGGCGATGAGGGCGGAAGGCGGCGACGTGCTCACCGTGCCAGCGGATATATCCACCGACGAGGGAGTAAGCAGAGTCGTCGAGAGTATCCTCGACGAGTATGGCGGGCTGGACGTCCTGGTGAACAACGCCGCCACCAGCCCGTGGCTCACCTTCGAGGAGACCACCATGCTGCACTGGGACAGGGTCATGGCCGTGAACCTCAGGGCCCCCTTCGCCCTCACGAAGGCGTTCCTCCCCTCCATGAAGGAGCGGGGAGGCGGCAGCGTCATAAACATAAGCAGCAGGTCAGCCGAGGTGGGGTTCGTCGCCGAGTGTGCGTACTGTCCCAGCAAGTACGGCCTCGAGGGGTTCACCCAGTGCCTCGCCCTAGAGCTCAGGCCCCACAACGTGGCGGTTAACAGCCTCAACGTCTCTGCACCGGAGGGGCTGAGGCTCAAGCCCACCGAGATGACTCTGAGGCAGGCCGAGGGCATGCCCGAGGAGGCGAGGCGGCTCTACGCGGACGACGACTCCATGGTGGAGTCCTTCGGGGACGCATGGACGTTTCTGGCTCTCCAGAGAGGGGGCGGCGTAACGGGGCAGCGGCTGAGCACCAGAGCCCTCACCGAGACGCTGCGGAGCGGCGGAGAGCAGGCCGCCTACGAGAGGTGGAAAGGCAGGCTCATGCAGGCCGTCTACACGCCCATCGACTGGCCCGATAGGGTGAGGTACCAGACCCCCGACGGAGGGTGGAAGGAGCTGGTCTACTAGCCTAGCTCCGCCCTAATATCGTCGACCAGCTCGTCGAACGAGGGGTCGCCGGCGAGGTTAGACGTCTTCAACGCTACTCGGTCTAAATCGGGGCTCCCTAAGCCGAGCCTCGCGGTCTCCCTGAACTGCGCGTGCTCCAATACGGGGGTTTCCTTGACCCTCACGGTGCCGTGCCTGCGCATCAGGGCGACGGCCACCGCGTCGTTGGCGACTACGTTGTCGCTCGCAATTATCACGCCCGGGCTTACCTCGTCCTCCGGGTCCGTGCCGTGGCCTGTGTTCATCTTCATGGCGTCTGAGACCACGAGATCGACGCTGTAAGCCGTGTTTATCTCCTGGAGCTTCTCCACGTGCCGCTCCCCGTTGTGGAGCCACTCCCTAGCCTTCGCGTCGATGAGGCCCACACCCAGCTTCATGGCGCAGGTGAACGTGGCCGTCGAGTGGCTCCTCAGTATGGGCGTGAAGACCACCCGTTCCGCCTCGTATATCCGCCTGGGTATTGTTATGCTGTCCGGCCAATACTCGGCGTGAGGCGGCTGCACCCGTACCCAGTCCTCCTCCTCGAAGTACGCAAGACCCAGGCCCAGTTCATCTGCCACCGTCTTGATGCCAAGGTTCTCCATTGTGGCCCGCGTGGGCAAGCCACGGAACCTCCCCGACATGTCGCCGACTACTACCTGGCCTGGATCAGCCCCTGTGGCGATGAGAGCCTCAGATATCGCCCTCACCATCTCCGGGTGGGTGTCCCGTGGGTACGGGTCGTCTGTGTTGCAGTTAGGCTTTATTATGATCTCTCCGTCGACGCCCTCGATGAGCCGTTCAAGGCCTCCGAGGAGCCGCAGCGCCTCAAGGACGCCTGAGGTACGATCCCTCGTCTTCACGAGGGCGATCTGGCTCCTGTCTCCCGATCTGTAGAGGCTCTCGCGGCGTGGCTTCATGGGTACTACGGGGGCTTCTGGCGGGTTCTCAGCCAGTTCTTGGTATATCTTCATGGAGCCTTCGTGGGTTACCTTCATGTCGTTTGAACTCTGTCGGTATCAGGATATAATTAAAGTGCTCCTAACGGTAAAAAATGCTCCGGGGCTATCCCAGACGCTGACTCCATAAATTCTATTATAATTGAATCTTCAGGGCAGGCGGAGGAAGCGAACGCGTCCATGGAGATCTAGCGATGGATGTTACTTTCAACTTTATTTTGTTGATGTCGGCTGGCGTCGCGTTCGTCATGGCTATACTAGTTTGGCTGAGGTACAGGATTCCTGGGTCCATTGTGGGCGGCTTCCTCATCGACTTGGGAAGCATCTGGAGCCTCACATACCTCCTCCAAATCATCAGTGAGACCCCGGCAGACATCGAGTTGTGGTACTCCATCCAGACAGCTTTCTCCTTCCTTGTCCCTCCTTTGTTCATGGTTTACCTGACAAGGTACTTCGAGTTGGACGTGAAAACAATCAAAAGATCCATACCCATCATGGTTCCCTCGTTGGCGTTCGCGGTGCTAGCCTTGACCAATGGCAGGCACGGCCTCATGTGGAGCAACTCGGTCATAACGCCAAACAACCAAGTAGTTGTGAAGCACAGCGTCTTCGGATTCGCAGCCATACTACACCTATACGTGCTTGTGGTCGCCGTAACCTACCTCTTTATGCACATGATATTGTCGAAGAGGACGCTCTACAAGACAAGGGCCGTGACGTTCCTCCTCGCCATAGCTATATTCGCGGTCACATACGCGTTGTCTGTGATGGGCTACTTCCCAAACCAGCGGAACATGACTCCACTCATTTTTAACCTCCTGAGCAGCGTCATCGCCCTCGTGAACCCTGAGAACTTGTACAAGATCGACGTGCTCCCACTGGCATACGAGTCCCTATTAGATGAGATGAACGACGCCGCCATAATAGCCGACCACGAGTACAAGTTAATATGGTTGAACGACGCCGCCAAGAGGCTCACGGGGTTCACCGACGTCAGGTTCCTAGACATGAGGCTGTGGGACATCCTCCCAGACATATTCTACTTCAAGAACAGGAGAATAATCGAGGAGAAGACGGGCGTAGAGTACATGGACAGGGTTTACGACTTGAGGATCACGAGCCTGATCGACGACTGGGGCCAAGAAAGGGTGCGCGTATTCATAATCAGGGACATGACAGATGTGCTAGAGTACTCCAAGAGGCTTGAGAGGATAGTCGAGGAGAAGACGAAGGAGCTGCGGGATGCGGAGAGGCTCGTCATCATAGGGGAGACCACCATGATGGTGGGCCACGACCTCAGAAACCCGCTGCAGGTACTCAAGGGTCTGAGCTACAGTCTCAAGAAGAGGCACGCGGACAATCCTGAGGCCTTGGAGGTATTCGAGAAGATCGATAAGAGCATCTTCTACATGGACAAGATCGTCTCAGATCTGCAGGCCTTTGGCAAGAAGAGGGAGCCTGACGCAAGGCTATACCCACTCAAGGGTCTGCTGAACAACGCGTTTACCCAGATCCAGGTCCCGGAAGACGTCGAGATAGAGATGGAGTTCCCGGAGGACTTCATGGTCGCGGTGGACTGGTACCTGATACAGAGGCTGTTCATCAACCTGCTCCTGAACGCTGTGCAGGCGATGCCCGACGGAGGCAAGATCTCTGTAAATGCCCACAAGAGAGACGACGCCAACGTCATCATGATAGGGGACACAGGCATAGGCATATCGGAGGAGAACCGGGATAACCTGTTTATACCTCTGCACACGACGAAGGCAAAGGGCACGGGGCTGGGGCTGGCGGTCTGCAAGAAGATAGTCGACGCCCACAACGGCTCCATCGAAGTCGAGTCCGAGGTGGGAAAAGGAACGATCTTCATCATAACTCTGCCAGCCTTCACGTCAGTGACTGCGCCTGAGAATACTTTACTCGATATGGTTGTTGAGGAAACGTCCTAGTCTTACTTTCACTGTACCGTGTAGGAGTATAGGGGCGGCTCCACATGCAACGGGTCAGTTTCCATGCTCCTTACTTGGATCACGAGTCTCTCGGGGCTTACCGGCTTAAGGAATACGCCACATACACCGCAGTCGAGCCTATTGGCAGCATCAATTACCTCTAGGTAGCCAGAGACGAATATTATCTTTAACTTCTGGTTGATTGCCATGAGGGTCTCTGCGAGCTTGTCCCCCCGGGTCCTAGGGAGCATGTAGTCCATGATGGCGAGCTGTACCTCGTTGTCAGTCATGACCTTTACTGCCTCGTCTGCGTCGTTGGCGGTATAGACCACGTAGCCCTCATCCTCTAGGATGGATTTAAAGCTGCATATGATTTCCTGATCGTCGTCAACCAAGAGGATGTGATCCGTCTTCAATATTATTTCTAGAATCGCCTAAACACACTGGATTTAAAGAGAATATGGTTAAGCGTTCCATCATATTCTGCTAAATCTTCAGGGTTTATCTTGGAACTGGGTGTTCACTCTTCGTCTTGGGCGTCACCCGTCAAGGCTAGATAGTCGTTGATGAGGCCCACGGATCTCTCGATTCCTGTGTCGACCAAGGACAGCATCTCTGTGGGCGGCTCAATCTTGTGCCTGGCCACGTGTATGGCCATCTTCATGCTGTAAAGGTTGTATCGTAGGGACTTGAAGGAGTCGAGGAGCTTGTACAGGAAGTCGTCGACTAGCTTCTGCTCCTCCGCGGAGTCTCTCTGGAGGCGGAAGAGCACGTAGCTGAAGC
>JAEHCT010000064.1 GCA_020697635.1 Candidatus Bathyarchaeota archaeon | reverse complement strand
TGACTTTCACCATCTGCCCGGCCACCGGCTCCGGCGGGTCGAAGGTCAGGTCGCTGAACCCGTAGTCCTCACTCATATTTCCGGCTTCGTGGATGGTGAACGTCGTCGCGGGCTCGGCGTCTACTAAGGCGACGTAGACGCCGGGTAACGTGAAGTTGAGCCGCAGCTCGAACCCTGTGTAGTCGCCCGGCCCCACTCCTACCCACATCGTTGTGCCGTTCTCGTATCCTTCGCAAGGCCCCTGTACGCCCCTGTACGTTACGGTGATGTTCCTGGACGCGCCTTGTCCCCCCGTGTTGATGAAACCGATGCTGCCGTAGATCACCTCGTAGACCGTGCGGTTCCCCGGGATCACGAGCTTTGCCAGCACCACGTTCCCCTCGGGCATGGGCTGGAACTCCAGCCCGCTTATGTTCAGGTAGACGCCACCCAGAGCGTGGGCGACGTCCCCTTCGACTGTGAACTTGCCCTGAAATAATCCATAGACCCTGTAGACCGTCTCCTCTTCATGCGTCTGATCCGTCTCCGCGAGGAACACGAGGGTTCTCTCGCCTACGCTGAACTCGGGCTGATCCTCGACCCACACGCCCCTGTCACCCAGCTCTCCGCCCTCGACCCTAATGAAGAGGGTCTCGGCTTCCAACGGGTTCTTGTAGAAGCGTTCGACGCTCAACGTGACGATCCTGTAGATCATCCCTGTCAACGTACCCTGATGAGTTATTCCTGTGACGGTGCCCAGGACCACCGTGTCCGACTCCTCCCAGAGCTGCTCGTAGGGTATCTCTATCATGAGTCCATGGGCTGATGGTGTTAAGAGGCACACCAAGAACAGGGTTAAAAGCAGCCTCCGGTCCATGCTAAACTGGTTTACGTGTATAGGAATATAATACTAGGTTTTTGAACGCGTTTTCAATCTACTCGAACCAGTACTTTTTAGGTCAATGATTTCTCACGCCTTCATTCTGCGTCGAGGACGTTGTGAAACCAGTAAAGCGCTGACGTAGTGTCTATCACGAAGCCCGGGGAAAAGAAGATCTGGCAGCTGATCACGGCGTCAGACCGGATGCTTACACTAGAGATGCTCTCTACGGGGTGGCGAAGGGAATAAGTTGATGGAAGAGCATCCAAGGAAATCTCGCAGTATTCCGATCCTTAACCACAAGCACCGGACAGTACAACTTTCAACAACACTACGGCTAAAGCTGCTCGGCATCCAAGCGGCTCCTCCTTCACTCTGTTCCCTAGATAAATGAGATCAACATTCTCACTCTTCGACACGTCAACATCATTTCAACTCGGAGACAGATGTCACCACTGAATTAACCCAAGTCCGGGGATATTGTCGGACATTGGCTTAGGGAGCGGTTGTGGGAGACAAGTTATTTTAAATATTATAGATTTAATAAATCTAATCGAGCATTTTAAATTTTTTATATGTTTTTCACTAGATTATTTTTTCCTTAGCTCCCTTTGAGGTACGGGTATATGGTCGGACATTGGCTTGGGAGTGACTGGGAGAGACAAGTTATTTTAAATATTATAGATTCATTGAATCTTACCAAATATTTTTAAATTTTTTATATGTTTTTCACTAGATATTTTTTTCCTTAGCTCCCTTTGAAGTTCGGGGATATGGTCGGACATTGGCCTAGGGGCGGTTGTGGGAGACGAGTTATTTTAAATATTATATATTTAATAAATCTAATCGAGCATTTTAAATTTTTTTTATATTTTTCACTATGGTATTTAAAATGTCCAGCTTGAAATATGAAATTCAGTTGCATATGGGTTTACAGCAGCTTTTGATCAACGCTAAACTGATTTATATGGATAGAAGTATAAAACCAGGTTTTTGTACGCGTGCAAGCCAACACACCCAGTATTTTGTGGGTCAATGATTCATCAAGCCTTTATATCCTGCGTCAGAGCACGCTGTGAAACCAGCATAGCGTGCAGGTAGTGTCCACCATGAAGCCCGGGGAAAAGAAGATATGGCAGCTGATCACGGCGTCAGACCGGATGCTGTCCTTCCCTGAGCTCCGTGAGGCCACGGGCCTAAGCGACAAAGAGCTCGCGGAGGGCCTCCGGAGCTTCCTCAAGATAGGTTTCATAGTCAGGGACATAGAAACAGGGCTCTACAGGCTCCCCTACGCCATGAAGAGCCGCGAGCTATACGCCCAGGCCTATGGGAAGAAGGAGCTGGGGGTAGCCGACCTCTACCCACAGATGGACTGGGACAGGCTCGACCTGCTCAGCAGAAGCAAGGAGATACAGACCAGGGCCCAGGACGCGACGTCCGCCGGCTACGTGTTCGGGGAGTTCCTCAAGTCCAAGTCCGCGGGTCTGGAGCGGAGCCAAGCCTTCATGGACATATGGGAAAGCAGCGTCTACCAGCTCTACGGCTTCATAAAGTTCCTCCTGGACATCATAGTCTCCACGGACTTCGATCAAGTCGAGGGCAAGGAGCGGTTCCACAGGAACGTCCTGGAGATCTTCAAGACAAACATGGACGAATACTTCTTCCCCGTGCTGCAGGGCCTGGTATACTTCGTCTTCAAGAACAGCGACCTGCTGGACGACGATTTCAGGGACTGGTGGTCTCGTCTGGAGCTCAGGGTATGACACCTGGGCTGGGTTTTTAAGCTGTGAGCCGTGTAGCTTCCTCGTGGTTATATGGTTCTTCCAGTGAAGGTTTTCGAGGTCCGGGGCCTGGAGGGGGACCCCAGGGACACGCTGATAGGCTGGAGAGAGATCGAGGAGTTGGAGGACGAGGAGACCCAGCTGGTGACCGAGGTGATTGACCTTGAGCAGGTCGAGGACACGGTCACGGGTGTCTTCACCCGGGACTTCATGAGGGAGCGAGTCTATCGGCGCAGGACACGGATGACGCCGGAGACCGAGGAGGCGCCCTTCTGGATAGTGCCCCACGAGGGTAGGCACTTCCTCGTCGTGATGGCGCCCAGCGTCGCCAGGGGCGTCAAGAAGATGCTGAGCAACCACGTCGCGGTGAGGATCGGGGAGATACTCAACGTCGACATCCGTGAGAGCAGGATCACCAGCGAGACCCTTCAGAGTCTCCACGAGGGCAACCCCAAGGCCACGAACCTCATCTGGTTCGACAACGTGGACATCCCGAGCGTCAACAAGCTGTGCCTCAGCGGCGAGGGCATCGCCGACACGGGGCTTTACAAGGACTACATTGACCACGGCATGATCTGGTACGTGGTGTTCACAAGCCAGGCGAGGGGCTACACGGTGGGCGTCACCAGGAGCGCCGTGGTCACCAACTTCAGCAAGAGCACCGTGGACGAGTACATAGCCTTCGTCAGGGAGGACATACTCAAGCTCATCGAGGGCTAGACTCCCCTACGCCACCCCAGTTTATTAACAGGTGTTCCCATCGTTTCTTGAGATGCCTGAACCCGAGCTTCACGAGAAAATGTGCGAGGACTGCGGCCAGCCCCTGTTCCTAGACAAAGAGGAGTGCAAGGCGTTCATCGAGGACCGGCTGAGGCAGGGCTTCATAGTCTGCAGCTGCTGCGGGGCGAAGAAGAAGATCAGTTAACCCTCTTCTTCCATTTGATGACGTTTTTCCTCTCTGTTTATAATGGGCATCAAGCATGGATTATCTATGGAGCTCAGCGTCACCACAGACATGTTCAACTACACCTACAAGCCCCGGATGGAGCAGAAGTTTCGCCTATTCAAGGACCACGGCTTCGACTACGTGCACTGGTGTGACGACTGGGACAACGAGCGCCTCTACAGCCGCGAAGATATGAACCTCTACAGGTGGCTGCTGGATGACCGAGACCTCACCTGCCTCGACGTCCACGGCACCGCCACGCAGACCGCCCGGATCGACGCCGACGACCAGGCTGGGCACAGCGCGTACGTGAAGCTCCTCAAGAACAGGATAGAGTTTTGCAGCAAGGTCGGCGGCGACGCCGTCGTGGTGCATCCACCGAGGTACCACGAGCCGCTCCTCGAGAACCGGCTCAGTAGAGCCGAGGCGGCCGTCGCCGAGGTCGCGCCCCTCTGCGGTGTCCTCGGGGTGACACTGGCCTTCGAGAATTGTCACAGGGGCGACCACGACGTTCTTGGGTGGCTCATGGAGAGGTTTCCCGAGGAGATCGTCTCCTTCTGCCTAGACACGGGGTGTGCCAACATATACGGGAACCTAGACGAGCTAAAGGGGTTCCGGGACAGGCTCACCGTGACACACATCCATGATAACCGTGGAGACGATGACTGCCATATGCCCCCCGGCTGGGGCACCGTGGACTGGGAGAAGGTGAACGGGCTAATAGACGGCATCAGGAAACCCCCCAACCTCGAGGTGACCCACAGCCACGCCAACTTTAAGGGATCGATGGAGGAGTTCCTCGCTGAGACCCGGACCGCGGCTCTGAACCACCTGAAAACCTCTTAACGGCCTCAAAAACTACTTGGCGAAGCGTCTCAGCCGTCGATAAAGCCACCCTTTTTAATTTCCCTAGGAGAACAATTATTATATGGTAAGGCTTGCACCGAAGATACGCTCACGCCGCGCTCATTACTGTACTCGCCCTGTCTGTCACATACAGCGTAGTCTATGCTAGGTCAAACGACACGGTGCTCCTGGTTAACCTCGACGCCGCGATAACCGGCGCCACCACGGAGATGATGGAGGACGCCGCCAGGGTCGCAGTGAACATCGATGCACGGCTCATCCTCGTGACCGCCGACACGCCGGGCGGCGAGATAAACGCCGTCAAGGACGTCATGAACCTCTTCGAGGCGTCGCCCATCCCCGTCTGCTTCTACGTGTACCCGCCTGGCTCCTCGGCGTGGAGCGGAGGCACGTACCTCCTCGTCTCCAGTCACGTGGCCGCCATGTCCTCGGGCACCAGCATCGGGAGCGCCCAACCCGTACAGTTAACGGGGGAGCCCATCAACGACACCAAGCACATAAACGCCCTCTCCGCACTCATGGTTAACCACGCGGCCCTCCACGGCCGCAACAAGACCGCGGCACGCCGTTTCATCACTGAGAACCTCAACCTTGGCCCAGAGGAAGCCCTCAGGTACGGCGTCGTCGAGGTAGCAGCAGACGACACCCAGACCCTCTTGGACGGGCTCTCGGGGAAGGCCTTGGTGAGGACCGAGACCGGGGTTGGGACCAGCGTCTGGAGGCTAGTGGACGCAGACGAGCCCGTCGACGAGAAGATAATAACGAGGATACCGTTCGCGGGCGTAGGCGACGCCGAGGTTGTTGAATATGCCCCCAGCGTCCAGTCTTGGCTGCTCCAACTCATCTACGACCCGAGCGTCGCCTCCATCTTGTTCACCCTCGGCTTCTACCTGTTAATCATCGGGCTCCAGACCCCGGGCCTCGGCGCCGAGTTCGTCGGAGCCCTCTTCCTCCTGCTGTCGCTGATGGCGTTCCAGGTCATAGGCGTCGAGCCCCTGTCCCTCATACTGTTCACGGGGGGCTTCGTCCTGGTCCTCGCCGAGTTGAAGATGCACACGGGGTTCCTGGGCTTCGCCGGGGGGCTGTGCATCCTCCTGGGCACCCTTTTCTTGGTTCCCTCGCCCCACTGGCTTCTCGCCCCCGAGGCCACCAGGCGGATAAGGAACACCCTCCTTGGCGTCTCCTTTGTCTTTTTCTTCGTCTTCGGGGTGCTCATATACAAAGTCTCGAAAGCGAGGAGCCTGAAGGCGGCGACGGGCGAGGAGGTCATCATCGGTTCAAGAGGCTTGGCCTCCACGAGGCTGGACCCACGCGGCGAGGTCAGGGTGCTGGGAGAGCACTGGAGAGCCAGAGCCGAGGACGCGTCGATCGAGGCCGGCGCCGAGGTGGAGGTGACTGGGAGGGAGGGGCTCCTCTTGGTTGTTAGGGCCGTGAAGCCTTCGGTGCAGCCCGAAAAAGAAAGGAGGTGAAAGAAAATGTTTGAAATATCTACAGCTTACTGGTTCGAGACTCTGCTGGCAGTGCTGGTGGTGGGTTTCCTCCTCCGCGGGATCAAGGTCCTGAAGGAGTGGGAGCGCATCCCGGTCCTCAGGCTGGGCAGGTACGTCGGGCTGAGGGGCCCCGGGATCACCTACCTCATACCCTTGATCGATCACGCCCCGATACGCGTGTCTACCCGCATACAAACCGTGAGCTTCAGGACGGAGCAGACCCTCACAGCCGACAACGTCCCCGTCAACGTGGACGCCGTGATGTACGCCAAGCCCGTCGACATAGAGATGGCGACCCTCAACGTGGAGAACTTCCGTGTAGCCACCGAGTGGGCCGCCCAGACCACGCTGAGGGAGGTCATCGGCAAGGTAGAGCTCAACGAGCTGCTGGCCGAGAGGGAGACGGTGGGTGTCCACCTGCGGGAGATCATCGACGAGAAGACGGAGGCGTGGGGAATCAAGGTCACCGCCGTGGAGGTCAAGGACGTCATCATCCCCAACGCCCTGCAGGACGCCATGAGCAGGCAGGCCCAGGCCGAGCGGGAGCGGATGGCAAGGATCACCCTCGCCACGGCCGAGTTGCAGGCCGCCGAGAAGATGATCGCTGCCGCCAAGATGTACGAGTCCAGCGTCGAAGGCCTTGCTCTCAGGTGGATGAACATCCTCTACGAGATAGGCCAGCAGCCAGGCACCAACACCCTCATACTGGTGCCCTCTAACATGCCCCAGGCAGGCGTCGCGCCAGTCGGGTTATACGGCGTCCAGGAGCTGTCCGAGCAGGTGAAGAAGAAAAAAGGGGAAAAAGCCGAGTAGATGAGACCCCTTTATTTTGACGCCTCCCCCCTTTCTTAATTTGATGGGTTTGGGCAAGAACAGAAGCGGGACGGCCCAAGTAACTCCTTTACGATCCGCCTTCTCGAAATTAAGCTATACAATGGTCCTGACGCACAGAGTACGGGGAACCGGTTAATGTTCGCTTCTCTGGAGCCTCAACCCCACGTACTTGCCCTTCGAGACCCGGGCTAGCTCCCTCAGGAACTGGGTGGGCGTCAGCCTGATCCTCTTCCCCTCCTCCTTGGAGGGTTGCTCCTCCTCTAGACTCATGTGCTTGGTGTTGAAGACGTGGACCTTTATCTCCTCCTTGGCTAGGAGGCGGGCTACGTCGAAGGCGTCGGCCTGTGCGTCGCTGGTGTACC
>JAEHCT010000063.1 GCA_020697635.1 Candidatus Bathyarchaeota archaeon | reverse complement strand
GCTATTATGGCGGCGAACCCGCCGGCGTAGAGGCCGCTCACGATCACCCTGTTGAGCTTCCCCTCGAAGATGATGCTCAGGAGGGCGCCCAGGTACCACAATGTGATTCCCGCCAGCATCGGCAGCAGCACCACGCTTATGCTCACGTTGATAAGCGAGTCGGGCATGTAGGGGAGGAAGGTGCCGAAGTCTCCCACGGTGAAGGGTGTGGCGAAGCTGATGCCGCTGAGCACGACAGCCACGAACATGTAAAGCGCTGTGGCCCTGATCAGACGGCTGCGGTTCTCAGCTTCCATTCTTCATCAACTCTACGATTAAATCTATTGTCGCGTTGGTACGCTTAAAGTCCTCCACCGAGATAGGCATGTTGCTGTACATGGCTATCTCGTAGCTGGTGACGAGGTCCTCCAGTGCGGCGTGGGCGTTCACCGGCAGCCTGTCTATGAGGATGTACTCGAACTCCCTCGGGGTCATCGTGTCGTCTATGTCCCCGTATATGCGCATCATGGAGACGTAGAACCTGTTGAAGAGCTTCACCACGCCCTCCTCATAGCTGCTGTACTCCAGGGGGACGCCGTCCTCGTACCCTATTCTCTCTCTCCCTGCCGGGAGGACTACCCTGGGCTCCGTGAAGTCCTCCTCCCTCATCCGCCTGCTTCTTCTTGCCGCAAGTACGCCTACACCCATTGCGCCGCTCAGCGCGATTATTATGTTCTGTGGGAACCCGAAGAGCAGGGCTAAGAGGTTGTCGGTGGAGGGCGGCGGCAGCATCACGCTGACGCCGAAGGATGTGTAGGAGCCCACGTAGTAGTCTGTGTCCTCCACCCTCATCCTGATGGTAGCTTCGCCGTCCTCCTGGAACAGCGCCGGAAAGCTGATCTGGCCCCGGCCGTCGCTCACCACGTCAATGGTCTTGTTCAGGTACCATACGCGGATAGCGGCGTCGGGGAGGGGCTCACCCGTGGCCGTCTCCACGACGTAGCCCTTGTAAGTTATGTTCTTGTCGGCGTAGACCCGTTTAGGGCCAGAGATGGTGACGCCGGTCTCCGACATCAACCGTATGGGCGGGTCGCTGACGCTCTCCAAGTACCACCTGTTCTCTAGGGTGTGGGCTATGAGGTTGTAGTCCCCGACCGCGAGCTCCGGCGACGCGTCGCAGGTCACGTTGAAGAAGCCCTCCTCCACGAAGCCGACGCCCACGATGAGCCCCGTCTCGTTCATGTCCATCTTGTCTACCTTGAGTATTATCTCCACCTGCGGGCCGCTCACCGCCGAGCCGTTGATGTTCGTCACGGTGCCCCAGACGTTGAAGGTCTTTCCCTTGAGCGCCACGGGGTCGTTCCCCGTGATGTTGGTGAAGGTCGCCTCCCTCGTGATGTTGACCTCGCCCTCGTCGAAGTGCTTGGGGGTGGCGTCGAAGATGGTCCACCCTATGCTTCCCAGGTTGGCCTCCGCGTAGAGGTAGGCCTGCTGGGGCATGACGTACTGGTGCTCAGCCCAGGGGTCTATCATGAACCCTATGACTGCCCTCGCTGGGAGGCCGATGCTCCGGGCCATCAGTATCAGCGCGGAGTTGAAGTGGGCGCCGGTTCCCTTCCTGTCGTTGAATAGGAACCATATCACGGGGTCTATGCTCGCCGGCGGAGGGGTGAAGTCCTCGCTGAACTCGTAGTTCTCCCGCAGGTAGTCCTCTATGGCTTTGTATTTCTCGTAGGGGCTTGTCTTACCCTCCGTCACCATCAGCGCGAGCTCCCTGAGCCGCGACCCTATCCGGTCGGGCACGTCGAGGGTGGCCTCGGTGGGGACCGGCTCCGCGGCTCTATAAGCGGCGTCGGAAAAGGCGTGTATCGAGTGGCTAACCCAGTACGGCTCGGTGAAAGCCTCGGTTGACTCGAAGCTCTGCGCCTCAGGGTAGTAACTGAGGCTGCCGTTGAATATCACCGACTGGGTCTTAGGAGCCACGGTCACGTATCCTGTGAACACGGTGAGGGGGTTCACGTAGAACTGGTTGTTCAAGGTGGCCGACGCGCCCACCGTGGGGTCCGGTATGAGGTCTCCCTCGTAGGGCTCAGACGTGAAGCCGGCCACGGGGTACCATTTGCTACCGGTGTAGTTCTCCGCCGGCACCCTTCTGAGGTACCTCGTCTTGGGTGGGAGCCGCAGCTCCATGATTGGGCCGAGCTTCCTGGGCTCCACGCCACCTACCTCGACCTCGTCGGATGATTTACCGAGGGCCCCGGGATTCATTAGGGGGTTAGCGGGCCCGGGCTTGCCCTCGTCCAGCTCGAGGCGCGTGATGTCTCCTAGTAAGTTTATGGCTGTGCTGAGCATCCCCACGCTCAGGGTAAGCACTAACAGTAGGAGTGCGAGCCTCGCGTACCGGTTCAACCTGTTAAAATACTCTCCTTGAGGGGTTTTATCCTTTTACTAACCGAGGGAGCCTTTTTCAGGGCTCTCCCAACAGTTGTCTCTTTTTTTTGTTACGTTCCTTTATATTTGCCTCATAACTTGCCCCCTTTTTTACATGGTAAATGTCAACGTACATGTCAAGTTATTCCCGGGAGCCGAGAGTAACCCATCGACGCGCATAAATACTTTAGCCCACCCAAGCCCCCGTTATACCATGTGGACCGTCAAATCCGAGTCCGGCAGGCTCCACGCGGTGCTCATCCAGGACTCCACCGAGCAGCTGTGGACCAGGAGGATGCCCTTCGCGGGCATGGAGTCCAGCCTACTCTACGTCGAGCGGGACCCCCACGCACAGATGGGCCCCGGCCACGACGAGTGGCTCCAGCTACCCAAGATACTCAGAGACGAGGGCGTCCAAGTCTTCGAGGTCAAGTCCATGCTGAAGAATATACTCGAGGACGCCACCACAGCGGAGCGCGAGCAGATAGTCGATGACGTGTGGGGCGGGGTGCCCGAGAAACCCGACCCGGAGAAGCTGACGATCGACCACCTCTTCTGGGGACACCCCCCGAAACCCTACTTCGACCGGCAGCGGGACCAGGTCGTGCTCCCCGATTTCAGGCGCGTCGCGTGGACCTATACCCGGGACACCACCTTCACCACCCAGATTGGGACGGTCATATGCAACATGAGGCGGTACAGCCGCCGCCACGAGCCACGGGTGGTCAAGCTCTGCTACGAGCACGACCCCGTCCTCAGCGAGAACATAGAGATCGTGTACGACGCCAACGACTCCGAGGGGGTCTTCAGCGAGCCCCCATGCGTCGAGGGCGGTGACACCCAGATCCTGGACGAGGAGACCATCGCCATAGGCGTCGGCCAGAGGTCCACGGTCACCGGGGTCCTCGAGACGGCTAAGAGGCTCTTCGAGGAGGACACCGACGGCGAGCTACGGTACGTGTGCGCCGTCAGCCTCGCCGACAGGCCCGCCGTGGACTACATGCACCTGGACGTAACCATCAACTACCCTGACAGGGGCAAGGCTCTGGTCATGCCCTACATCTACGACACCGAGCTGGTGGACGACTACCCGCCGAAGAAGCTGCTCCTCAAGACGCTGGAGGCCGTCAGGGCGCAGAGCGAAGCCCATGGGCGGCCGCTGGCGCCCCTCGTCCGCCCCGACCACTTCAGGAGCCTCGGCAGGACGACGGTCTACGTGAACCGCGGAGGAAGGCCTGAGCCTCTGAGGACGGAGACGAGTTTTCTCGACTTTCTCATCAAGGAAGGTAAGCTGGATAAGGACGGGTTGATCTACGTGGGCGGCGTCCCCGAGGATCTGTTTGACGTGGATCACCTGCTGGAGGCCATGATGGAGCAGAGCCGCGGCGCCGCTAACATCGTGACGGTGAAGCCGGGGGTCGTGATCGCCTACGACAGGAACAGGAGGACCAACCAGGCGCTCAGGGACCACGGGGTGACTGTGCGCGAGTGGAGCAGCGGCTACCTGGACCTGCTGGGAGGCCCCCACTGTAGCACCAGCCCACTGTGGCGCGACCCAGCCTAAATTCTATAAGCGGTCGATCCGTCTTTACGGCGGGTTTATCAGGTGCAGAGCGTCCGTGAGAGATTCAGCTTCATGAGAGGTAACATGCTCGTCCTCATGGTGCGCCAGATGTTGGGTATGTTCTTCAGACGCATGGTGGTTCCCTACGCTTCGCTCTTCATCCTCGATTTGGGCGGCACCTCTTCTCAAATTGGTATAGTGAACAGCCTCCGCCCTCTGGCGGGGCTCCTCATGTTCCCTATTTCAGGGTATTTGACCGACCGAACCAGCAGAGTGAAACTGATCGCGTTGGCCGGCTACCTGTCAGCCACAAGCATGGTCCTGTATGTCTTCGCGCCGAGCTGGGAGTGGATAGCCTTGGGGTCCTTGATCCAGGGCTTCATGGTGTTCCAGTTCCCGCCCACCTCCGCCATTCTGGCGGACTCTCTCACCTCCGAGAACCGGGGAACCGGCATAGCGGCCATGAACTCACTTGCAACCGGCTTCTCCATGTTCAGCCCATACATCGCCGGCATGCTTCTCGAGATGCTTGGCGTCAGCATGGGGATGAGGGTCCTGTATGGGCTTCTCGCTTCCTCCGGCTTCATCAGCGCCATATTGGTCTCAAGGTACATGGAGGATACCCGGGAGGTAGCAGGCTATGACGCCCTTCCCTCTCTGGGGACGATTCTCCGTGAAACATACGGCGGGATCCCTGAGCTCGTGGGGGGGCTACCTCGATCCGTCAAGGCTCTCGGTGTCGTCGTCCTCATGGGTTTCATCGGCAACGCTGTGGCCAGCCCGTTCTGGGTCGTCTATGTCGTTGAGGAGCTCGGGTTATCCAGTTTAGACTGGGGGCTGATAATAATGTTTGAGACGATCATCAAGACGCTGTTCACGTTCCCGGCTGGGGTGCTGGTGGACAGGTACGGGAGGACTAAAAACCTTCTCGCCTCCTTGCTGGTCTCCCTGTTTTCGATGCCTCTGATAGTCTTCGCGGAAGGTTTCTACCAGGTCTTACTCATCCGTTTGGCGGTGTCCGTGGCGGGGGCGCTGTTCACTCCGGCCAGCACCGCGTTGATGGCCGACTACGTTCCCAGTGAGATGAGGGGCCGGGTCATGGCCGCGCTGGGCAGAGGAAGCGTGATGGTCGGGGCAGCCGGCGGTGGAACGGGGGGACCCGGGATGGGGTACCTGTTCACTGTCCCGGTGATGGCCGCATCTATCATAGGCGGTCTGCTGTACGCTTTGAACCCCGCCTACCCGTGGTACTGCATTCTAGCTACGACGGTGGTGCAGGTGCTCGCCCTTGCTCTGTTTATCAGGGACCCCAAGGAGGCCCACTGATCCGCTGTGGCTTGGAGTCGGTAATTGTTTCTGGTGTGGTTGGCGGCGTCTTTTGGGGTTTGTTCCATGTGACAAGGATATTGAACTTCTCATTATAACTATAGTTAATGGAAATATAAATTCTCTTCTATATACGGGGATGGGGTTTCAACCTTAGATATTCTTCAATACGCGCATAGTAAAGATCACAATGATTTTTTATATCCCTTAAACTTAAATTCGCCACCGCATTCTTCACACTTCATTCCTGTAACTGACATAAATTTCCCGCAATTGGGGTATTTTGGATTAATAATTTGCGCGCGCGCAGTTTAAGAACAACACCCTTAATACAAGTATCTTTGCACAAGGCGCGCGCATACACCGTATACGGAGCTTTATTTTTCTGGTTCTTCTTTCAATGTCTCCAGTACGATGTTAAAGTCCTCTCTAAGCGAGGTTACTAGTTGTTGCAGGTTGTCTAACCTAGTCTTGTATGCCGTGTTCTCCTTCTCAACTTGGCTTAACGCCTCCCTTAGCTGGTCTATATCGCTGCTCAGCTCCTCATATCCTTCAGCCTTTTCTCTATAGAGCCACCCGTTCACCGTCAACCGCTCAAAAATCTCTCGGTACAGGATCAGCTCGGCGTCTCCCACGAAGTATGAACCCCGTGCCCCTGCTACGCTGTGCCCCATGAGGCGATCCGCGAACTCCTGGATTATGCCAGGGGTGTTCTTGATGGTGTTGTTGAAGCTGTCCCGCAGGTCCTTGAACCGTACCTCTTTAGCCCGTTCCTCTCCCAGCGCCTTTACAGCGTACTCGTTTATCCACTGGTTGAGGCGGTAGCTGTGCTTAATGGGCTCGCCGCGATAGTTCAGTATATGCCCCTCGTCTGGTCTTCCCTGCTCCACCCACTCGCCCTTCAGGATGCGCAGTAGGTCGGGGTTTATTATGATGGTTCCCTGTTCCCCCGTCTTGTTGCGGGTATGGTCTACGGGTATGAACTCCCGTTCCTCTTTCTCGTAGTCGATGTTCAGGTTCGCCCACGTGAGTTTGATCACGTCGGTTGGGGCTAGGCCGCACTGGTAGCCGAATAACAGGGCTATCCGTGTTTTCCTGTCGGCGACTGCGTATAATTTCTTGATCTCCGTGTTGCTGGGAGGGTCTTTCCTTCTGCGTATGGCTTTTCTCTCTGCGCTTTCCTCTGTCTTCCAAAAGTCTCTGTCCATGTCGAGGCTCAGCGCCTTGTCGTAGTTGCTGAAGAACCCGCAGACTGCCCCGATGTAGTTGATCACGGTGCCTCCGCTGTAGTCGAGACTTACCATCTTGGCTTTGAACTGTTCAGCGCGCGCGCAAATAAAACAAAAACTATAGAGCCTAAGTATATTTGATTACTAGCTACAAATTGTAGCGAGTCAGAGAATTATTATCCTTATATTAACAGTTTAAACGGTCATGCATAGGTGGCGTATATGAGATATAAGAGGCTCTTAATAATCGTAATTTGTATGAATGTGCTTATTCCTATGGTATACGCTGGTAGGAGATGCTTTTTTAACGAGAAATTCGAGAACACAGATGAAGGGTTCCTCCCCATTGGGTGGACTAAACCAGATAATAAGGCGGACATGGTGTGTGTTGAGAATAGCTACGCAGATCAAGGGAAAAAGAGCCTCAAATTAACAGAGACTCCAGATGGATCGAGTGTCTGGGTCCGCTCACCGAAATTTAAAGCCAATATCGTCAAGGATTTTGAGGTCTCATTCAGTTTCAGGATCAAAGGTGATGCTAGTGCAAGAGCCGTGTTCCTTTTACTGGACGAGAATGAGGAAAAAGCAATAGGCATCAACTGCAGACTCGGAGATAATTGGAGGTATTCATGTGCCCAGAGCCTTTGGATGGACATACCAGGGCTATCCACACCAATAGCCAGTGAGACCTATGTGGTGTCTATTATTGTTGATACCCA
>JAEHCT010000062.1 GCA_020697635.1 Candidatus Bathyarchaeota archaeon | reverse complement strand
GAATCTTCGACGAGTCGAGGGGGGCCGACGAGGTCATACACGAGGGGAGGGCGGCGGTCGCCGACCTCCTGAACGCCCCCTCCCCCGAGGACATCGTCTCAGGCGAGTCGGCGACGAGCCTGATGTTCAGCCTGGGCTACGCCATCGGGAACGGGCTCACCGGCGAGAAGAACGTCGTCGCCACCAGCTACGAGCACTACGCGAACCTGAGCCCCTGGCTCGAGCTCGAGAGGAGAGGCCTCGTCGAGGAGGTGAGGCTCGCCGAGATCAAGGAGGACGGGGCGCTCGACCTGAGCCACCTCGTCAGCCTCGTCGACGACAAGACCTGCGTGGTCTCAGCATCGGCGGCGTCCAACGTCCTCGGGACCAAGACGGACCTAGAGAGCGTCCGAAGATTAGCCCGGGAGGCCGGGGCGTACTTCGTCGTCGACGCCGTACACCACATCGCCCACGGCCCCATGGATATCCAGGCCCTGGACTGCGACTTCCTCGTCTTCTCCGGCTACAAGCTCTTCAGCCCCCACGGGAGCTTCATGTACGGAAGAAAGGAATGCCTCGAGGAGCTGAAGCCCTACAAGGTGAAGCCGGCCCCGGGTTACCCGCCGGACAGCTGGGAGTGGGGCACGAGGGACCAGGCGAAGTTCGCCGCCATCAAGGGCGTGGTCGACCACCACGCCTGGCTTGCAGAGCAGGTCGGAGACGAGTTCAAGGGGAAATTCGCCGGCTACAAGGGCAGGAGGAAGACGCTGAAGGTTGCGCTTACGGCCGTGGAGGAGTACGAGAAAGGCGTCTCGAGGGCGATGCTCGAGGGCGTCGGAGACGTGCCGGGGCTCAACCAGATGCCGCACGTGAAGGTCTACGGCATCACGGACCCCGGGAGGGTGGACGAGCGGGACCCGACGTTCTCATTCGAGGTCGAGGGCGTGTCCCAGGACGAGGTCGTGAGGCGCCTCTGGGTCGACCACGCCATCGCCATCAGGGCCGAGGACTTTTACTCCAGGGTCCACGACTACTACGAGAAGCCCAGGCTCATCCGCGCCAGCTTCGTCCAGTACAACACCTTGGAGGAGGCGGAGGGCCTGCTCAGGGCGCTGGCGGAGATGAAGGCCTGAAGCCAGCCTGAGAAAAAGCATCTCTCCCCAAGCGACCGCCGTCCCCAGGCTCGAAGACCTAAACCCCCAGTCCAGTGCGTCTAGGCGTCGGGAGAGGCGTCTCCGACAGGAAGGGGGCTCTTCAACGGGCTGAGGGCGCCGGAGAGCCAGAGGAAAGAGCCTTCGCGGCAGTTCTACTACAGCCTAGGCGCCACGAGCATGGACGGGTGGACCACGTTCAGGAAGATGCCCAAGGTCTTTAAGAAACTGGCTGAGAGTTAGTGCACCATGGAGGAACTTAGGCGGAGGCTCCTGACTGCCTCGGAGCTTCTCTCGTCAAGCACAGAGGAGTGGGCTCAGGAAGCGGGCAGAGCCTTCACTCACACCCATGGGCTTCTTGATCGACCCATCGAGGACACGGCTTTCGAGCTGGTGGGAATCGTGCAGAGCCTCGCCGCCATGAAGGAGAGGCTGGGGTCGGTCTCACCGGAGGCCGCTGAGACGGTGGATCTGCTCCGCGGGTGGACGACGGAGGCTTTCACGGAGGCGTCCCGTATGGTTGAGACGCAGGTCATCGAGCTCAAGCCTCTGGTTGTCGACGGCTTCGTACTCGACATCGGAGGCGGAGGCGAGGGCGTGATGGGGCGCCTCATGGGCCGCCAAGTCGTGGCCATCGACCGGTCTAGGGATGAGCTTGAGGAGACCGTGAACGAAGCCCTGAAGGTCGTGATGGATGCGACGGACCTAACGTTCCTCGACGGGAGCTTCGACGCCGTAACCAGCTTCTACACGTTGATGTACATGGACGACGAGACCCACCGGAAGGTGCTGCGGGAGGCCTACAGAGTCCTGAGGAAAGGCGCGGCCCTCCACGTCTGGGACGTAGCCATGGACCCCGACGCAGACAGCAAGCCCTTCATCCTCGTGTCCGTCGAGGCCCGGCTACCCGGGGAAACCATCAAAACCAGCTACGGCCACAGGATGAACAAGAAGCTGACCATCGACTCGTTGTCCGCACTGGGTGAAGACGCAGGGTTCACGGTGGCCGAGTCCAGGAGGCTGCAGGACTCGTTCTACCTTGTCCTCAGGAAAGGCTAGCCCTCGTCCACTCTCTTCAGGAACCCGAGTATCTTCGGAACGGCTTCGTCGGTCCTCTGCTTCAGGAAGCCGTGGCCCGCGCCGAGTATTTTCACTAGCACAGCGCCCTGTATCTTCGCGGCCAGAGTCTCGCTGTTGCCCGGCGGCACGAGGGCGTCGTCCTCGCCGGTCATCACCAGCACAGGCATCCTTAGGCTGGGCAGCTGGTCGTATGAGTCGAAGCCTGCTATGGCTTGGCTCTGCCTGTTAAGCGCATAGTCGGGCGTCGGGTGGTCCATGTAGGTCTCGTCCCGTATAAGGGCCTCCAGGTTCGCGTCGACATAGTTCCTAGGGTAGAGGAGGTACAGCAGTTTCACCGTGCGGTCTCTCTCAGTCATCTCGGGGAGCGGGTAGGCGATGAGGGCGAGTTCCATCTGCACGTGCACATCCGCGTTCACCCTGTGGACTCCTCCCGGGCTGGTTCCGCACAGCACCAGGCTGGACGCCTTCTCGGGGTGGTTTATAGCGACGGCCTGGGCGACCATGCCTCCCATGCTGAACCCCATGACGTGGGAGTTCTCTACGCCGATGGAGTCGAGTAGGCTCGCGGTGTCTGCGGCCATCGTGTCCATGGTGTAGGGGGTGTCTGGCTTGCTGCTGCGGCCTGTGCCTCTGTTGTCCATGGTTATGACGAGGTGTTGCGTCGCCAGCGTCTCCAGCATGCGGGGGCTCCAGCTGTCCATGCTGCCTCCCCAGCCGTTGATGAGGGTGAGGGGGCTTCCTTCTCCACGTGTCTCGTAATAGATCTCTACGTCGTTGACCTCTGCCTTGGGCATATGACCTGCTACATGTTAGATCGGAAAAGTTTTTTGCAGCCGACAGGTGGCCCATTTTCACGGGTCTCCCTACGCGCCTTAGCTGAGCATCGTTTAATAGTAAAGCCTTGGCTGTGCTTCTCGGTATACATGCGTGAGGAATCGCTCCTGGAGTGGGTGCGAAAGAACAGGAGGAACGATCTGAGGGTTAGGGAGGACCGTGTTTTTATTCGCGGGCGTCCCCGGAAGCCGCAGCGGCGTCCGGCGTAACATTGGTCGTGTCGTGGTCGGGGATGATGTCCTCGACGTTTCTGATAGCGTCGAACATGAATCCGCTTAGGCCTGAGGCGGCTCCTATGAGGCCCGCGAAGACGAAGATGAGAGCCATCCCTGCGCCTGGACCCGTGCCCACGAGCCATCCGAAGGCCGTGGCGAGGGAGCCTCCCGGCATCATGGCGGGCTCCAGAACCCTGTCGGCGAGGGGGCCCGCCATGAACAGGGCCACCGGCTGAGAGGCTTGGGCGATGAGGGCTCTTGTTGAGAAGACTCTGCCTTGGAGCTCCGGCGGGACCTTGCTCTGCCAGATGGCTTGGCTGCAGCCGTTGGTTATGGGGTTGATGAAAAGAAAGAAGAACGCCGCGGCCACCCAGGCGGGGGTGCTCCGGCCTAGGCCCATCAGCATGTTGCCTATGAGGGAGGTGGAGACGAGGCCCAGGAGGAGGCCGTAGACCTTCCGTTTGGGGCCGCCCCAGGCGCTCATCAGGAGGCCCCCGATCACGCCGCCTACGCCGAACGCGGATTGCACGGTTCCCAGGGCGATGCTGTCGTTCCCGGTTCGGCTCAGTATCATGGGTGCGAGGAGGGCGAAGCTGACGCTCCCGGTGAAGTTGACGACGAAGAAGATGCTCTGGAGCCCCAGGAGGCTGGGGCGTGCCATGATGTAGCGGAACCCGAAGACGGAGTCCTCGAGGAGGCTCGGCCTCTCCTTAGCCTCTGCGGCGCCTGTGGGCTGGGGGATGTGGATGGCCGTCAGGGCGCCTACGGCCACTATGAAGCTCAGGGCGTCGAAGGACATGATGCCTCCTAGGCCTATGATGGGTAACAGCAAGCCGGCTGCGACGGGTGCGAAGATGCCTGAGGCGGAGTGGGCGAGGCTCATCATGCCGTTGGCCTTGGCGTACTGCTCCTTTTCAAGCATCAGGGTGACTGCGGCCGAGAACGCCGGGAACTGGAAAGCCTGGAAGGCTCCCGCGAACGCGGAGGTGACGTAGAGGTGCCAGACCTCGAGCCTGCCCGAGGCGAATAGCGCGAGGACGACCAGCGTAGAGATGCCCGAGGCGATGTCGCTCAGCATGGTGACGAGCTTCCTGTTCCACCTGTCCACCAGGGCGCCGGCGAAGGGGCTCGCCAGTATGTAGGGTAAAGTATACGAGACCCCGACCAAGGCGAGGGCGGTCGCCTCGCCTGTCTTCTCCCACGCCCAGATGGTGAGGGCGAACTGGGTCATGTTCGTCCCTAGGAACGATACGAGCTGGCCGAACCAGACGACCGTGAACCCGCGCATACCCGAAAGCCGTCTAGACTGTGACTTCATCTCCACCAAGCCTCCTCACTCCCCGCGCTTGTAACGTGGACTCACCTGGGCTGAACACCGTTTGCACTCACAACAGGTGACCTTAGTCGTAGTCCACGGGGTCCACGCCGACGTCCACGCGTTTGGCTATGCTGGACGCCATCCTTATGGCGAGCCTGCCGCTCATGGTGATTAGGTACCTGCCTCGCCTCCTCTCCTGGACGATGAGCCCGGCCTCCTGCAGCACGTCGAGGTGGCTGCTGAGGGTGCTGGGGCTGATCTCCTTGAGGGTGTCCTGTAGGTCGCTAACGTATAGGCCGCCCCAGGTGAGCTCCTTCAATATCTTTATCCTGTGCTCGTTGCCCAGGGCGCTCATGACGGCGGCTGTGCGCTTGACATCGCTGCCGCTCATCACTGTGGGCCTTTCCCTCGCCGGCCGGTGCTCCCAGAAGAGGCTTCTCTCCAACTCGCTGGTCACCCCCTCCATGACGTCCTCCACGAAGTCGCCTATGTAGTCACCCAGACGGTCCCCGAAGTCGTCGCCCTGAAAGGGCCCCTTTATCTTGATCTTCTTCCATGGCTTGCGGCTCCTGTAGTGGGGCTCGTCCTCGTCGTACCATTCGTCATCTGTTTCCGGCTCCTCTTCTTGAGGCCCCTCTTCCGAGACTTCGACGGGAACTTCTTGGCTCACCTCATCCTCCTCGGAGACGGCTTCACCCTCTTCTTGGGGCTTTTCGAGTTGCTCGGATATTCTGAGTAGCTGTTCACGCAGGAGGTTGACCTCCTCCCTCAGCTTCATCCTCTCATCATTATTTTCAGACACCAAAACACATCCTATTCGTTTATCTCCGATGTTTATTCGATTATTATCGAATTGAATTCGAGTATAATCCTATTTAAGTCTTATGGGTGTAGAGGTGAAAACCATGTATGGCGAATACAGAGGTTAAGCCTCGGCCTCAGCCAAGACTTGATCGTGGTCAGGAATTATCTCCTCGACGTTCCTGATGTGAGGCAGAAGATACCCCACCAGACCCGTAAGGAATCCGGCTGCCCCCATGAACACGAAGAGCAGCGATATCCCCGCGCCGGGCCCGACCCCGACGAGCCACCCGAAGACCGGCGCCAGCGAGCCCCCCACATCCATCGAGGGAGTGAGGACGCGGTCAGTCAGCGGCCCCGTTATGGCCATGGCTATGGGGGCCGAGATCTGCGCTATCTGAGCCCTGACGGCGAAAACCCTGCCCTGCATCTCCGGGGGCACCTTGCTCTGCCAGATGGCCTGGTTCGAGCCGTTGGTGAACGGGAGGAAGAACATCTCCATGAATGAGGCGAGCATCCATACAATGGGGGCCTTGCCGAGGCCCAGCATCGTCATGCCGAGGAGGCTGCTGAGCATCATGCCGAACAGCACGCCGTACACCCTCTTCTCGGGGCCTCCCCACGCGCTCAGCACCAGGCCCCCGACCAGACCGCCCACGCCGAACGCGGACTGGACGCTGCCAAGAACCAACGTGTCGTTTCCTGTCTTGGATAGTATCATCGGGGCGATCAATGGGAAGCACAGGCTGGCGCTGAAGTTGATGAAGAAGAAGACCAACTGGAGGCCGAGGAGGCTGGGCCGAGCAAGGATGTACCTGAACCCGAAGAGGCTGTCCTCGAGGAGGCTGCGTTTCTTCGTTTCCACCACCCTGGGCTCTGGCTGGGGGATGGACACCACGAGAACCGCGGCTATGGCCACCACGAAGCTTATGACGTCGAAGGCGAGGATGCCGGTGGTGCCCACGACGACAAGCAAGGCGCCCGCCGCGGCGGGGCCGAAGATGTTGGAGACGCTGTCGGCGAGACCCAGCATGCCGCTGGCTCTCGTGTACTGCTCCTTGTCGAGCATGGTGCTGACGGCTGCGCTGTACGCGGGGAACTGGAAGCTCTGAAACATGCCCATGAAGGCCGAGATGGCGTAGAGGTGCCACACCTGTAAGGCGTCGGCTGATAGCAGCAGGAATATGACAACGGTGCCAATTCCGGCTGCTAGGTCACTGAGGATCATCACCAGCTTCCGGTTCCACCTGTCCACTAGGGCGCCGGCGACGGGCTTTAACAGGACGTCGGGCGCGAAGTAGAACAGCTGGACCATGGCGAGGGTGGTGGCCTGACCCGTGACCTGCCAGGCCCATATGGTCAATGCAAAGTTTGTCATCCGTGTGCCGAGGAGGGAAATGAACTGCCCCGCCCAGACCACGGTGAACCCCCTCATCCCTTTCAGCGTGTCTTCTTGTCTCATGTTGGTCACCTTACCGGGGGTGAAGCCGTGCCCCCGGGTTTCACGGAAGGTATAAGGCTTCTATGATGCTCCCCACCGAGGAAATAATTAAACTTATTTAGTTTAACATCTTTAACATTTTTAGCGATGAGTCTTCAGGTTCCAAGTTACTCGACGATAGGGGGAGGCTTAGAGATAGTGCACGTCATCCCCTTGGAGGAGGAGATAGACCGCGCCGTCAGGGCCTTCGAGGTCGAGAACGGTTTCAAGGCAAACCGTGTCTACCTTCTCGCCTTCACGGCGTCACGGGCCCAACCGGATGAGGTAGACGAGATCAGCTACTACTGGAGGAAAGTGGAAGAGAGGTTTAGAGCCCTCGGAATCGAGACAGTCACCGTCTTCACAGACATATTCAACATGCTAGACGTCATCTCCAAGGTCAGCAGAATAGTGAGGAATGAGAAGGTGAGGGGGAGCGTAGTATATGTCAACATGTCTGCGGGCGGCCCCTTCGTCTCGGCAGGCACCGCGATA
>JAEHCT010000061.1 GCA_020697635.1 Candidatus Bathyarchaeota archaeon | reverse complement strand
CGACATCCTGGCAACCCGAATTATGGGTTCAAGATCACTTGACTCAACATATTTGATCTCATCAAACCATGCTTCATCGAATAGCAGGCTACCGTTGTTGGAACAAGGATTCCTTAAGCCGGGGATATTTACGTTCATACACGGAGCCACACCAATAACTCGTATCGAAGAATCGTACTGCTTTACTCTCTTAGATACACCGACCCCTGTTCCCCCCGTGCCCACGCCTACAACAACGGCATCCACGTTACCGTCAAGCTGGTCCAGTAGCTCTTTCCCAAGTGTCTGGTAGTGAGCCAGAACATTGACCGGGCTTTTGAACTGTGAAAGGTCCACGAATTTATTAGGGGTTTCTGCCAGAATCTTTTCTTTTTCCTCGATGGCCCCACCGGTCCCAAGTTCACCGGGAGTCAGTCTAAGCTCCGCCCCATATGCCTGAATGAGTGATCTACGCTCGAGGCTTGCCGACTCGGACATAAGAATCAATGCTTGGTACCCCTTTGCCGCAGCCAGCATGGCGGTGGATATACCTGTGTTCCCCGATGTTGCCTCGATTATTGTTTTCTCAGGAGTAAGAACCCCAGATGCCTCCGCGTACTCTATCAGATACTTGACTGTACGGTCTTTAACGGAGCCTCCAGCGTTGAAAGACTCTAGTTTTGCGAATATAGACGCTTCACCTTGCTTCGTCAAGCGACTCAGTTTCATCATCGGAGTCTGTCCTATAAGCTCGGCTACACTGTGTACTACGAGCATAGAGACGCCTCCGAGCTCTGATTAACTAGAATAAGAGAAGATGACCAATTATCGACAAAGATATTCACCCAAATTTTACACCTCAAATGTAGGGGGAAAGCCGATTGAGTCGATATAAAGATGGTTACACGAAAATGGAGCCAGCTCGTCGAGGCCGATCCCGTCTAGCTCAGGGTCTAACGCCTAAGAGGACCCCTTCGGGGTCGAAACACCCGGGGTCAACACCCTCAGAATACATGTCGGGGTCGGACGCCATGTTGGTAGAATCGTCTTCGTAGCAGACCAAGAGCCCCGGCTAGGCGTGATCGATCCCTCTATATGGGTTGACTCCCAATACTTCAGTGAGGGTTAACATGCTCACGTTCGCCATAGTGGGCAAGACCAATGTAGGCAAGACCACGCTCTTCAACGCGGCCACTCTCCTCAACGCCGAGATAAGCAACTACCCCTTCACCACCAAGGAGCCCAGAGCCGGCACCGCCTACGTATGCGACACCTGCGTCTGCAGAGAGCTCGACATAGTCGACAGCCCCAAGAACAGCGCCTGCGTAGAAGGCTGGCGATACATCCCCGTCAGGATCATCGACGTCCCCGGGCTCCTCAAGGACGCGTGGAGGGGCCGCGGCCTCGGCAACAGGTTCCTCTCCGCCATAGGGCAGGCAGACGCCCTCATCCACGTCGTGGACGCGTCGGGCAGCGTCGACGAGGAGGGCGGCATCAGCAGCCCGGGCAGCGGCAACCCCGTCCAGGACTTCATGGACATCGAGACGGAGATGGAGCTCTGGATAAGCCACATAATCGACAGGAACAGGCAGCCGATAGAGCGCGAGACCCAGAAGACGAGCCTCGAGGAGGGCCTGACCAAGGCCCTCACAGGGATAAAGACCAGAGCCACCGACGTAGCCAGTGCCCTCGTGGACGCCGAGCTATCCGACACGCCCTTCACCAAGTGGACCCCCGAAGAAACGCTGGCCTTCAGCGGCAGCCTCCTTCCATGGGTCAAGCCGACGCTGCTCATCGCCAACAAGATGGACCTGCCCACCGCCGAGGACAACCTAGAGAAGCTCATAGAGTACCACAGCGAGGGGCTGGTGGCGGCGTGCAGCGCCGAGGCCGAGCTCGCCCTCCGCCGCGCAGACCAGAGCGGCCTCATCAAGTACGCCCCGGGCCAGGAGAAGTTCACCGTCGTCGACGAGGACAGGCTCAACCCTGAGCAGAGGAAGGCCATAGACTACATCGAGCAACGGGTCATGTACAAGTACATGCGCACCGGCATACAGCACGCGCTCAACACCGTCGCCTTCAAGCTCCTCCGCCGCAACATGGTGTACCCCGTCAGCGACGAAGACAATTACAGCGACCGCCACGGCAACGTCCTACCCGACGCCCACCTCATGCCCCACGACGCCACGCCCCTCGACCTCGCCGAGACGGTACACACAAGGCTCGCCGAGAACTACATCCTCGCCATAGACGCCCGCACAGGACTCAGGCTCCCCAAAGACTACACATTGAGACACAGAGACATAGTCAAGATCATGACCCAGAGACGAGGCAAACAGAAGTAGAGAAACAGATCTGACCATTAGCAGGTCACTACGAGAAGGGCTTCAGACGCCCCCATACCAACCTCAGTCAAACCAGCGAATAATCATGTGAAACCGTTTCTAGTCGAAGTACCCACGCGCATAGGCACTGAACCCTATGTTACCCGTGAGCCACACGAGGATGAGCCCTAGGAGTATCATCTCGAAGAACGCCTTCACCACTATCTGGACAGCTATGGCGGTCGCCAGACCGGCGGGCAGGCCGGCGACCACCGGTAGCACGTACCTGAACAGAGCCATGGTTAGCAGAGCCTCGGGTATGTACGCTGTGACCGTGGATGCCACCAGCCGAAGAGGACTGCCCTCCACGTGCAGCCGATGGAAGACGTAGCCGGCGGCGACGCCAGTCATGGCCTTGCCCAGCGGCAGGCCGACTCCTGTGACGATGTTGCCCTTGCTGAACCCGAACTCGAAGGCCGCCACCAGCCCCGAAAGGAGGCCGGTGAGGCCGCCCACGACTGGCCCGCCGAAGAGGGCCGCTATGAAGGTGGCGAGGTGGCTCAGGTCCAACGCGAGGGACACGGTCACGGGGCCAAGCGGTATGTTGGGGGCCAGCGGAGTCAGTTGTATGGAGAGGAAGCTCAGCGCGTTCCCGAGGGCGGCCATGGTGGCCGCGAAGGCAAGGGTCTTCGATTCTATCCGTTGATGCATTGATGATCCCGGGGATAACGGGGCTCTCCACAAAAATACAGGTTGTTACTAAAAACTTAGTAGCGTTTGCATCTTTCTATGAGCCGCTCCAGCGCCGAGACGGCCCTCCCGGTGTCTACCTTCTTCACGAGTATATGGTCCCTGAGGTAGGTGGAGAGAGCGTATACGCTGACCCCCTCATCGGCCAGAACAGAGGATACCACGGAGAGGAACCCAACCAGGGAGAGGTCCAGGACTATGTCGAAGGTGATAAGCGTGTAAGGCCCCTCCACCCGGTACGACCTGAACCCGTCCTTGAGCCGCCCCCACTCCGACTCCCTGAGGACCACTGAGACCTCCTCGTGGTCGTAGGTGACGGAGCTCCACGGCTGAAGGTTCTTGAACGTCTCACGGGTCTCCATCTCCTCGGCCCTGTCAATGCTCACGACGACGTAGTCGTCGGGGTGGGTCTTCAGCACGGTGGAGGCGAAGACAGGCCTCATCTCGGGGCTGGGCTCCACGGGCATCAGCCAAGCTCCTGTATCCTCTTGCCGCGGCTTGTGAGCTCCACCACCTTGGCTCTGAACTTCCTGTTGCGCCTCTTGAGCTCCTTGAGGAGAGCCTTGGGCTTCTCCGGGCTTATCATGTATATGTCGAGGCCGACGAAGAGGTTCATTATCTTGTCCTCCGCGTTGGTGTAGTCCTTGAACTTGAAGCCCGACTTACGGTAGTTGGTGGAGGCGTCCATGGCGTAGTTCTTGGCGTCGCTGCTTATCTTCTCGTCCAGCCGGATATAGACCTCGGCCCTGTCGATTTCCCCGTAGGGTAGCACCTTCCTTCCCCTCAGGAAACGGGTTATGGTCAGTCCCTCATCCTCCAGCCTGTACGTGCTCCGGTAGACTGGGAAGAAACGGGGGATGATTATGGAGAGGAAGAGGGCGCTGAAGGTGACCAAAATCTCCTCCAGAAACGCCGTCGAGTTGACGTTGACGGCCCCGGTCTGAACCCGGATCATCATCTGGTAGAGGTTCCACCCGAAGAGGGGCATGTTGAACGCGGGGACGATGTATCCTAGCAGCCTCCTCTTGAGCATGAGCTGCATCGCAGGTATCTCTTCGCTCTCAGCCTCAGCCAAACCTATCCCCCAGAAGTACGGCCCTGCGAATAAAAATGGCACCATCCAAGCACATTAATAGACGGGGCCGCGAAGTTACCCGGTATGACCGTCACAGTGCTCCGGCTCGGCCACCGGCCGCAGAGGGATAAACGCCTAAGCACCCACGTCCTCCTAGCCGCCAGAGCCTTCGGGGCAGACGGAGCCATCTACGGGGGCACCGAGGACCCGAGGCTGGAGGAGAGAGTGGGCAAGATAGTGGAGGACTGGGGGGGCGGGTTCACGGTGCAGTACACGGACAGCTGGCGTGGAACGGTCAAGGCTTGGCAGGGCGATGTGGTGCACCTGACCATGTATGGGCTCCCAGTGCGGGAGGCCATCAAGGAGATACGGGTGAGCCCCGAGCCCAAGCTCGTGGTGGTGGGCGGCCCCAAGGTGCCCCGCGAGATATACGATCTGGCCAAGTGGAACGTCTCGGTGACGACTCAGCCCCACAGCGAGGTCAGCGCCCTCGCGGTGTTCCTGCACATGCTCTTCGGCGGCGAGGAGCTGGAGAAAAGTTTTGGGGGCGCCCGCCTCATAATCAAGCCCAGGGGCCGCGGAAAGGAAGTCGAGGCGCTCAGCAAAGATTAAACACGGGGGACGGGCATAGTATTTAGGTTAAGAGAAGCCATGGCGTCGATTTACACTGTGAACGAGGAGACACTGCTTAACATCGCGATGGTCCTCGGCGGCGAGGACGGGGTCAGGATAATCGAGGTACTCAACGACAGGGAGAACATAACGGTCGAGGAGCTGACGGAGGTCACGGAGATACAGATAAACAACGTGAGGAAGCTTCTCTACAGGTTCTACAACCACAGCCTCGTGACCAACAGACGGTTCAGGGACAAGGAGACGGGGTGGTTCATCTTCCAGTGGAGCCTCCAGCCGGAGCTGGTCGAGGCATACGTGCACAGCACCAAGCAGAAGATATTGAAGAAGCTGGAGACCAGGCTCGACTACGAGCTCACCCACGAGTTCTACCACTGCGGAAACCCCCAGTGCCCCAACACCACCTTCGAGGACGCCATGGAGACGGTCTTCCACTGCCCGTCCTGCGAGGAGCCGCTGCACAGGGTGGACAACACGCCGGTCGTCGAGTTCCTCGAGAAGAAGATAGCCGAGATAAAGGAGGAGCTGGAGACCTGAGCATCCCCTCCAGGAAGGAGGCTGTCGACTTACTTCATAGTGTCGGCTGCCCCAGTCACATCGTCGACCACTGTCTGAACGTGTCAAAGATAGCCATAAGGATAGCTCGGCAGCTCAAGGAGAGGGGCTACGAGGTAGACATGGGGCTCGTGGAGGTCGGCGCGATACTGCACGACATAGGCCGCAGCAAGACCCACGGCGCTGACCATGCCGCGGTAGGCGGGAAAATAATTAGGCAGCTGGGCATCGCTGATCCGGTGGCACGCATAGTGGACAGGCACATCGGGGCGGGCATACCTGAGGACGAGGCCAAGTCCCTCGGGCTACCTGACGGGGTGTACGTCCCGGAGACCCTGGAAGAGAAGATTGTGTGCTACGCGGACAAGCTCATCGCGGGCTGGCGCGAGGTGGATGTCAGCGTCACCATCGACGACTTCGCCGAGAAGATGGGGAGAGACCACCCATCGATAGAGCGGCTGTGGAGCCTACACCGCGAGATGGAAGGGCTGCTTAACGGCTGATGTGAAACAGTTTTAAGTTTCATGTTTACCCCTTTTGGTGGTGTGGGCCGGTCGTCCAGCCTGGTCAGGACGCCGCCTTTACGAGGCGGAGGTCGCCGGTTCAAGTCCGGCCCGGCCCACCATTCCGTCCGAGTTTTAAACGAGTTTTGACACGTGGTCGCTGAGCAGCGTGCCGTAGCCGTCTACATTGCTTTTATCGAGTCCCCGTAGGGCGGCCCACATGGTGGCCTGGTTGCTGGTGACGAAAGGTAACCGGTGCCTCTCCTCCAGCGTCTCTATGAGGTGGACGACTGGGAGGTTGGTGCAGCTGACAAAGACCGCGTCAGAGCCGGGGGCAGGAGCGATGAAAGACTCAAGCCGCTCCCAGGAGACCCTGCCGATCCTCTGATTATCTGTGAGCCCAAGGCCTCTCATGGTGTCCACCTTGAAACCGTGGGCCTCGAGGAACGACCTCTCATGCATGTTGACCACATCGGTGTAAGGAGTGAAGACGGAGACTCTCTCCGCTCCAAGCGTCCTCAAGCCGTCTACCACCGCGCCCGCGGTGGTGACCGCGGGTACTCCGGCTGTCTCCTCGAGCCTCCTCTTGAGGCTCTTCTCCCACTCGACACCTCTGATGAGGCTCCCGCTGGTGCAGCCGTAGGCGAGTATGTCTACGCCGGCAGTCTTCAGGAGCCGGGCCGCCCTCGTGGCTTCGCCGGCCATCTCCTCTAGGCCCTCGGGGGTGACGGCGCGGAGAAGCATGCGGGCGGTGTGGACGGTGACATCCTTCGGAGCCATCCTGTAGAGGTTTGGCTCCATGGTGGTGTTGCTGCTGGGCAGCAGGAGACCGATACGGCTCATCGTTCACATAACTGTGTAGGCGGTGTTGCTTAAATCTGAACTGATTGACGGGTGTCAGCGCCGTTCAGGGAAACCGATGTGTCTGTGGTCGTCGAATCTGTGGCATGTATGGCTTCCATGAGATGATCAGTAGCTACATGCTACCTTTCTTCTCAGCAAGCCTCCAGGAGTCGACGAGGCTCCAAGCCGAGGCAGCTAAAGCGAGCACCGTAAGCGCACCGTTAATCATCCAAAGAGTCTGCCTTTCCGACACCGTCTCGCTGTAGTATCGGGCGTTGACTTGGCGTTCATGGAGGACGAAGTTGCCCTCGGAGTAGAACGCTACTACATGGATCTTGTTGCTCTCGGCGGTGACGTATGTCAGGGTGCCGTTGACTCCCTCGTGTTTCTCCAGGTATGCTTCAGGCGGAGCCCTATGGGTGTCGAGGCTGTTGTACGCGCCCCTTGTCATTATGTAGACGCTGACCGTCGTGTTGGCTGAGTAGGAGACGTCGATCTCCTTGGGGACAGAAGACAGGGACTCGACGATGGTAAGCTTGCCCCCGGCATAGGAGCCGTCATCCATCTTGAACGAGTTTACCTGCGTCACATCCGCGGATGACATGCCCCTGAGGTAGACGCTGGTAGCCCCAACGCCCAGAAGCAACAATACCGTGACAACGTTAAACCAGATCTGTCTCATAGAGAAAGTTGTACATTGCGTTATTTAATGAACGTT
>JAEHCT010000060.1 GCA_020697635.1 Candidatus Bathyarchaeota archaeon | reverse complement strand
TTTAAGAACTTTGTATCACCTAATGTTAAAAATACCTGAAGGTTAGTAATTTCAGTATATATCTTATAAATATCATCACAGTACTAATGTTCTCCGTAGGAACCCAATGGTGAAGGGAATTGTCAAAGAAGGACCTAAGACTCAAGATAGATGAGCTATCCTCGAGCATCGGGGTGTTCAGGGGACTCGATATTCAGGTTGGAAGGATCGTAGATGACGAGTGGGATGAGCCCATGGGGCCGACGCCGTTCCCGTCGGTCGGCACGTTCAGGGATTGGGACCGGAAACTTTTGGAACGTTACAAGCCGTTCTACATGCCGTTCTGTGACCTCTGCTGCCTCTGCACTTTCGGTAAATGTGATCTCACGGGCGACAAGAAGGGCGCTTGCGGCATCACCATGGCTGGCCAGCAGTCACGGATAGTGTTACTGGCTTGCTGCATCGGGGCGTCAACTCACTGCGCCCACGCTAGGCATATGCTGGATCACCTCATCGAGGAGTATGGTAGGGATCACAGGCTCGACATCGCCGTGGATACTAACGTGGAGGCTCCGAACACGAGGCTCGTGTGCGGCATAAGGCCGAAGACCCTGAGGGACCTTGAAGACGCCCTCGACTACGTTGAGACGCAACTCGTCCAGCTCACCGCGGCGACGCACACGGGGCAAGAGGGCGACAACATCGACTTCGAGTCCAAGGCGTTCCACGCAGGGATGCTTGACCACGTCGCCATGGAGATCGCGGATGTGTGCCAGATATCCACCCTCGGCTTCCCCAAGGGCGTGGCGGACGCCCCCATGACCGAGATAGGCTTCGGCGCCATCGACACCTCCAAGGCAGTGGTGATGTGTATTGGGCACAACGTGCTCCCGAGCGTCGATATAATCGACTACCTCATGGAGAACAAGCTCTTCGGCGATGTTGAAGTGGGAGGTCTCTGCTGTACAGCCCACGACAACAGCCGATACGATAAACGGGCGAAGATAATGGGCCCCATCTCGTGGCAACTCCGGTATATACGCTCCGGGATACCTGATGTCGTGGTCGTCGACGAGCAGTGCCTACGCACCGACATCGTCGAGGAGGCACAGAAGATCGGCGCACCGGTCATAGCGACGAGCGAGAAGAGCATGCTAGGGCTCCCCAACAGGACACATGACCCGGCTGACCAGATCGTCTTCGACTTGGTTGAGGGAAGAACCCCCGGTGTACTCATAATTGAGCCCGATAAGGTAGGAGAGGTAGTTGTTAAGACGGCGTTAAAGATGAAGCCCAAGAGGGAGTTCAAGGCGCTGTCCAAGGAGAGGCTCGTCGAGCTTGCGGGGACTTGCCGTAGTTGCATGGAGTGCGTGAGGGCCTGCCCCAATAACCTCCCCATAATGGACGCGGTGAAGGCCGCTGCGGAGGGCAACCTGGACGCCCTCGCGGAGATACAGCCGACGTGTGTCGGCTGCGGAAGATGCGAGAGCGCATGCCCAGAGGGCTTACCCGTTGTGAGCTTCCTGACGAAAGCAGCAGCAGAGAAAGGGATGACGGACAAGTACGCCATACGGGTAGGCCGAGGCGCCGTCACCGACGTCGAGATCAGAGAGGTGGGCAGGGCCATCGTCTTCGGTGAGATACCGGGGGTCGTGGCCTTGGTAGGTTGTGCTAACTACCCCAATGGTGGGGATGAGGTGGCGCAGATAGCGGAGGAGTTCCTGAAACGGAGGTTCATCGTCCTCACGACGGGCTGCTCCGCCATGGACCTCGCAATGACGAAGGACGAGGACGGCCAGAATCTCTACGAGAAGTACCCGGGCTACTTCGACGCAGGCGGCTTGGTGAACATAGGTAGCTGCGTTTCGAACGCCCACATAACCGGAGCCACCATCAAGATCGCTAACATCTTCGCTAAACGACCGCTGAGGGCCAACTACGAGGAGATAGCCGACTACGTCTACAACAGGGTGGGCGCCGTGGGCATTGCTTGGGGCGCCATGTCCCAGAAGGCGGCGAGCATCGCCGCGGGCT
The DNA here is from genome assembly GCA_020697635.1 of Candidatus Bathyarchaeota archaeon. Classification (GTDB taxonomy): domain Archaea; phylum Thermoproteota; class Bathyarchaeia; order TCS64; family TCS64; genus RBG-16-57-9. The sequence goes on along the minus strand of JAEHCT010000060.1, from coordinate 5,370 downwards.
GCTGGAGGCTCGGAATCCCGGTGATAGTCGGGCCCCACGGCTCCAAGTATAGGCGTAACCTGCTCGGTAGGGCCGACAAGGAGGAGGACTGGGTAACACTGGACGGCAGGACCGGCGAGGAGAAGTACGTGGGCCCGGCGCCCGAGCACCTCTTCTACGCGGCAGAGACCTTGGAGGAGGCCATGGTCATGACGGCCAAGCTCAGCATGAGGCCCAACGACACGTCCAAGGGCCGCGCGGTCAAGCTCAGCCACTACATCGATCTTCACAAAACCTACTTCGGCGCCATGCCAGACGACCTTCACCTTTTCGTCCGCGTCGAGGCCGACGTTCCGTTCACGATGAAGGAGGAGATACTCGGCATCATAAATGCTAAGGGCTGGGAGGAAGGCAAGATAGGTATGCTGGATCCGACTCTGCTCGACAGGATGGTGAGGAGGAAGTCGTGATGTCAGCCAAGATGCGTACAGGGCAGACCGCCGAGATAGCGGGGCCGAAGAAGGCCCATGTGATACCTCAGCCCAAGGTGGCTGCCTCGATGATAAAGAAGGCCAAGAGGCCTCTACTGGTAGTAGGAAGCAAAGCACCGAAGGTGAAGACAAACGACGGTGACTTGATTGACTCGGCCATCAGGTTCCTTAAAACCGGAGTCGCCGTGGTCGCCACAGGCCACCTTGCGAAGACTTTCAGAGACAGGGGAACCGAGGTGTACAGCATGCCCTTCATGAACCTGGGTGACAGGCTCAGAGACCCCGACTGGGCCGGGTTCGACGGGGAGGGACCATACGATATAGTCTTGTTCGCGGGGACCCTGTACTACATGGAGTGGCTGGTCCAGTCTGGGTTGAAGAGCTTCGCCCAAGACCTCAGGACCGTTTCACTGGGTAACACGTACCAGCCCAACGCCAGCTGGTCCATGGGCTCGATGCCCGTGAAGAACTGGCTGACCGCGCTGGATGAGATACTCAAAGAATTGGAGGAGAAAAAATGAGTCTATTCGAGGACATCCCGGTGGATGTTGGTATCATCTACGAGGGTGAGAGGATACGCGGCCGCGACATGCAGATCGAGCTGGGCGGCCCACGTGAGGAGTACAAGTTCGAGCTCGTCCAGTCAAAGCCGATGGACAAGATCGACGACGGCAAGATAACCATAGTGGGCAGGGACATCTCCGAGCTCCCCGAGGGCACCAACACGCCCTTCGGGATGGTCATAGAGGTAGGAGGAGCCGAGATCGAGAAGGACCTGGAGGGCGTCATAGAGCGCCGCCTCCACGAGTACGTCAACTTCATCGAGGGCTTCATGCACCTGAACCAGCGGTACGACATACAGATGAGGCTCAGCAAGAAGAGCTACCAGAAGGGCTTTAACAGCTTCAAGGTGTTCGGTGAGGTTCTGCTGCGGCTCTACAAGAGCGAGCTGCCTTTCATCGAGAAGATGCAGATCACGTTCTACACAGACCCCGAGAAAGTCGAGGAGCTGTACCCCAAGGCCATAGAGATCTACGATGGCAGGGACGCCCGGGCCAGGGGCATGAGCGACGACGAGGTCGACGTCTTCTACGGCTGCAGCCTCTGCCAGAGCTTCGCCCCGACGCACCTCTGCGTCATCACGCCCCAGCGGTACGCCAACTGCGGCGCCATCAGCTGGTTCGACGGCAGGGCCACCGCCAAGGTGGACCCCAAGGGACCCGTCTTCGAGGTAACGAAGGGCGACCTCATCGACGCCGTCACAGGCGAGTACGCGGGAGTCAACCAGGTCCTCCGGGAGAAGAGCCTCGGCGAGATCGAGCGGGTCCAGCTCTACACGGCGTTCGGATACCCCCACACAAGCTGCGGCTGCTTCGAGGGATGCGCCTTCTACATCCCCGAGGTCGACGGCTACGGCGTAGTCCACAGAAACTACAAGGGCGAGACTGTGAACGGACTGAGCTTCGTCACCATCAGCGACCTCACCGCAGGCGGCAGACAGGTGGACGGGTTCCACGGCCTCAGCATTGAGTACATGAGGAGCCCCAAGTTCCTCCAGGCCGACGGAGGCTGGGACCGCGTCGTCTGGATGCCAAAGGACATCATGGACAGGATCAAAGAATACATGCCGCCGGAGATCATCCCCAAGATCGCGACGGAGAACGACATCGAGGATCTTGATCAACTGAAGGCCTGGCTCACGGAGAGGGGTCACCCCATCGTGGACACGTGGAAGGAGGAAGAAGCGGTGGCGGAAGCCCCGGCGGCGCCCCAGCAGATGGCGTACCCGCAGCAGATGCCGACGACGTTCATGATGCCGACCATGGAGCTGCCCGCAGGCGCCGTGCCCGGGCTGCCCAGCGGGATGAACATCCGTATAATCCTGAAGAACGCGAAGATCAAGGCTGAGAAGGTAATCATCAGGGTCGAGAAGGAGTGAACGACGATTGGCCAAATCCGACGACATTGAACTGATTCTCAGCAGGGACCTACTAGAGAAGCTGGCCAAACTCCAGGAAGTGGAGCTGGATGACGTCGACATAGAGCTCGACGAGATAGAGTTCAGCATAGAAGGCGGAGGCGGAGGAGTGTCCTCGCCGCTGCTGGCACGCCTCGGCTACGAGTTCGCCATGATAAGGGACTCTGCGAACCGGATGACCAGCCTGCTAGGCGGCCCAGCCATGGGCATGCCGATGCCCCAGATGCAGCCAGCGATGCCGGGGGCCGCCCCGGCGGCGCCCTTGGTAAAGCCATCCGCGCTCATACCGGAGACGGCCGGGGTTCCCGAGGCGGAGTACCCTGCGAGCATCGTAGAGGTCAAGCTCGGGGCCACGAAGGCTGAGGGAGGGACAAGGTCGATATCCCACGTGATCGGAGGCGAGACCGTGCCGCCGTGCTTCAACTTCCAGGCGCCGCCGAAGCACAGACCAGTCATAGCGATCGATGTCTTCGACTGGCCTAAGGTGCCTCTCAGCAAGGCGGTTAAGATGCATTTCCGTGAGGTCCTGGGGGACACCGGGGAGTGGGCCCGTCTCTGTGTGGACAAGTTCGGGGCCGAGATGATCAACCTTCACCTGCTCACCATTGACCCTCTCATCGAGGACGCGACGCCCAAGGCGGCCGTCAAGAAGGTGGAGGAGGTCGTGGAGGCGGTGGATGTGCCCATCAGCATCGGAGGCTGCGGGGACCCCCACAAGGACTTCCAGGTCTTCAAGGCGATATCCGAGAGCATCGAGGGAGAGCGGCTGCTCATCAACTCGGTGACGCTGGACATGGACATCGAGGGCACGGCCAGGCTCATCAACGAGCACGACAACACCGTCATCGCGTTCACGAGCATGGACGTCAACAAGGCCCGGGAGCTCAACAGGAAGCTCTACGACTTCGTCCCGAAGGAGCAGATACTTATGGACACCACTACGGCCGCCCTTGGGTACGGCCTCGACTATGCGTTCACCGTTATGGAGCGGTGCAGGCTAGCGGGCCTAAGGGGTGACCCGGAGCTCAACCATCCCATGAGCTCGGGCACCACCAACGCGTGGGCCGCCCGCGAGTCGTGGATGAAGATGGGCCCAGAGTTCGCCCCGAGGGAGCTGAGGGGTCCCATATGGGAGACCATCACGGGCCAGACGCTGCTCCTCGCGGGTGTCGACTACTTCATGATGATGCACCCCGCCGCCGTGGACGCGTTGAAGACCATGATCGACCAGCTGATGAACGGCGAGAAACCCGCCGAGCCCACGGAGTGGGTCTCGGTGAAGCTGGGGAGGTGAAGCGATGCCTGCGAAAGAACTGAGCCCAATCGAGATCTACCAAATACTCCCAAGGACCAACTGCAAGGAGTGCGGCGAGGCTAACTGCATGGCCTTCGCGGCAAAGCTGGTTGTCAGGGAGGCCATGCTGGATGAGTGCAAGCCCCTCCTGGAGCCAGGGAAAGAAGATGACTACAACAAGCTGTGGGCCCTCCTAAAGCCAGCGGTCAAGGCGGTGGAGGTGGGCGTAGGCGACCACAAGGTGACTCTCGGCGGCGAGTACGTTCTGTACAGGCACGAGTTCACGTACTTCCACCAGCCGGCGGTGGCTGTCGACGTCAGCGACGAGATGTCCCCCGAGGAGTTCGAGCTACGCGTCAACGTGGTCAACGACTTCAGCTACGAGTACATAGGCATGCAGCTCAAGCTGGACATGCTGGCTGTGAGGTCAACCAGCGGAGACCCCGACACCTTCGCCGCGGCGGTCAAGAAGGCGATCGGGCTGACCGAGAAGCCGCTGATCCTGTGCACCCACGACCCCGAGGCTATGAGGAAGGGGCTGGACGCGGCCTATGGCAGGCGCCCGCTTATCTACGCCGCGACCAAGGACAACTGGAAGGAGATGGCAGAGCTGGCCCTCCAGTACGAGTGCCCCGTAGTCGCTTCATCGCCGCAGGACAGGGACACACTGAAGAGCATCGCGCACACCCTCGAGGAGTACGGGTTAAGCGACATCGTGCTGGACCCGGGGACCGAGCCTAACAAGTATATGACGGCCAACCTCGACAACTACATCATACTCAGGTGGCAGTCCATCAACGAGGAGGAGGAGCACCTCGGCTACCCGATTCTAGGCCTGCCCCTCGTGGCGTGGACCGTCGAGGAGGAGGACACCATAATCAACGAGTGGAACGAGGCGGTCATCGCGGGGATATGCATAGCGCGGTTCACGGACGCCATGATCGTACACGGGATAAGCGGCTGGGCGCTACTCCCCCAGGTCTTCCTCAGGAGCAACATCTACACCGACCCACGGAAGCCGGTGGCGGTGGAGCCTGAGCTGGCGGCGTTCGGCGAGCCCACAGACATGTCGCCGGTCCTGTTGACGACCAACTTCGCCCTCACCTACTACACGGTGGCGTCTGACGTAGAGTCAGCCAAGCTGGACTGCTACATACTAGTCGTGGACAGCGAGGGCATGTCCGTCGAGAGCGCGGTCGCGGGCCGCAAGATGACGGCCGACACAGTCGCCGAGGCCATAGCCCAGTTCAAGGTCGGCGACAAGGTTCAGCACCGCCACCTGGTGATACCGGGCAGGGCAGCCAGGCTGAGCGGCGAGATACAGGAGCTGTCAGGCTGGACCGTGTCCGTGGGCCCCATGGACTCGTCTGGGATACCCAAGTTCCTGGACGAGAAGTGGACGCCCTCCCCGGAGGACTAGGCCCACTTCACGTAGCCGCCTGTGGAGCCCGCTCCACCCAGCACCACGCGGTGCCCCTCTTCTTTTCCCTCGTATCTCTCCAGAATACCGCTGAACTCCACCTTCTCGCCTTCCGTGAACAGGCCGCCGTAGATTCCCTCGTAGGACACTATCTCGGATACCCGGGTCTCGCGTCTCTCGAGTTTCGAGTCCGTCACCCTGTAGATCG
>JAEHCT010000059.1 GCA_020697635.1 Candidatus Bathyarchaeota archaeon | reverse complement strand
ACCGCTGTCATGATCGACGGCAAGATCGTTGTCGAGGATGGTAAAGTGCCGGGGATAGATGAGGAGAAGCTGGCCGATAACCTACAGAGAGAGCAGGAGCGGGTTTGGGACACGGTGCCCAGCCACGACGTATTCGGCAGGACAATCGACGAGATGACCGTACCCTCGTTCAAAGAATGGGAAGAACCATAGATTCGTTTACCGACCTCTATCCCTTTTCAGGCTCCCACCTGAGCGCGCGTTAAATCGATAGTGAATGTTATTTATCTTCAGGTGAAGTTCATCTGGGCTGATGTTCATGGGTTACCCGAATTGGAGTGAGATTAAAGATTCCCTGCTCAAAGGGCGAAACGTTCCGATGATCGAGTCTGATATGCCGACCTTCATGGGAGTGCCCCACGCACTCGGTCCAGAGGACCTCCGGGGAGTCGATGTCGTCATCATCGGTGCCCCCTACGTGGCGAGCTGGGGTCCTTACAGCGGCGTCGGCAAGGAGGAGTGGATCGCGTCCCCGAGGAGGGTCAGGCAGCAGTCGGTCAAGTACTGGTCAGGATACCTCCAGGAGTTTGACTTGGACGTGTTCGATCACCTCAAGGTGGTCGATTTAGGTGACGCCGATATTCCCCCGGAAGTCATCGACAATCCAACCGTCAGCAACATACTCGCTGCGCAGCGTGCCGTCGAGGCTAAGGTGAATTGGGCTCTTGACGCCGGCGCCGTCCCGATCGTTTTAGGTCAGAACTCGCCGTGTGGCTCTTACGCCATAGCTAAGCCGGTTGCCGAGAGGACCGGGGGCAACGTCGGCGTGATCAGCCTCGACACTCACTGGGACAATGAGCTCTTGGACAGGCTGACGATGGACCCGAGGATCGCGGGCTCGGGGAGCTGGAAGGCGAAGATGTACGAGTTCCACGGGAACATGCTCCCCGGGAACCTCGTCGAGATCGGTGAGAGAGGGATGAGCGGTGGGCGACGGGAGAATATCAAGAAACTCCTCGATGAGGGCGCGCACTTCTACCCAATGTGGGACCTCAGGCAGAAGGGCATCGAGTGGCTCTGCGGCGAACTCGGCAACGCATACAACGGGACAGAGGCTGTGTATGTTCACTTTGACATCGATGTCATAGGCGGCGCCGGCCCAGCGCCGGGTGACCTCCTCGGAACTCTTGCGGAGCCCATGGGGATGACGGACTACGAGCTGCTCAGGATCTCATACGAGGTCGGGAGGAGAGGATTCGACGCCCTCTCGTTTATCTGCATTCCTCCAGGGTCTCCGGTGATATACCGGCTTATCGTGTACGTCATAATGTACATGCTGGCAGGGAAAGTCCACTCAAACATGGAATAATCAGCATCACGCGCGTAGAATCTTATAGATCTTCTTTCTTCTGATGCGTGAGTGTTTACACATGAAGGGATACAGACCTGTGGACCCCCGGGAGTCCCCGCGATTCGCCGGCATCAAGACATTCATGCGCCTCCCCCACGTCAAGACGACCGAGGGAGTCGACGTCGCCATCGTCGGCGTCCCCTTCGACACGGGGGCCTCCTACAGGGTGGGCGCCAGGTTCGGGCCGGAGGCGATCCGGAGCGTCTCTGCCCTGCTACGCCACCACAACGAGGTCCTGGACGTGAGCATCTTCGACCACTGCTCCGTCGTGGACTACGGCGACCTGCCCGTCAACCCCGGCTACATCGAGGACTCGTACAAGATGATAGAGGGGGGGCTCCTCCCCATACTTGACGGCGGGGTGACCCCGATAATGCTGGGAGGCGACCACTCGGTGACCCTCCCGGAGCTCAGGGCCATGGCCAAGACACACGGGCCGGTCGCCCTCATCCACTTCGACTCCCACACGGACACAGGGGACAAGAGGTTCGGCCGCAGGTACACCCACGGGACGCCCTTCAGGAGGGCGGTCGAGGAGGAGCTGATCCTAGTCGACCACTCCATCCAGGCCGGGATGAGGGGCTCCGTCTATTCCCGGGACAGCCTAGACGACGCGCGGAAGATGGGGTTCGACCTCGTCACCTCCGTGGAGGCCCAGGAGCGGGGCATCGACGAGCTTATCCGTCGGATCCGCGACCGCGCCGGGGACGCTAAGGCCTTCGTGAGCTTCGACATCGACTTCGTGGACCCGGCCTACGCCCCGGGGACCGGCACTCCCGAGGTGGGTGGGTTCACGAGCAGGGAGGCGTTGCGGGTGGTTAGGGGATTGAGGGATCTGGATCTGGTCGGCTTCGACCTTGTCGAAGTCCTGCCCCAGTACGATCCGTCGCAGATCACGGCGCTGCTGGCGGCGAACATCGTCTACGAGTTCATCTCACTCATCGCTCTGAGGAAGAAGTATGAATCAGAGGGATAGGACGCTGCATACCGAGACTGATTTTTATCAATTCAGAAGTCAAGGGTTCTAGGATGGAGCCGGGCGAGGGATTCGAACCCCCGTAGAGCCGCTCTGCAGGCGGCCGCCTAAACCGCTCAGCCAACCCGGCAGCAAGACCTAGTCGAATAGCGTGATTTTAACCTTTGCGATTGGTGGGACCGCCCGGATTCGAACCGGGGATCACGCGGACCCAAACCGCGTATCGTACCAAGCTTGACCACGGTCCCAGCGCAAAACCGTATCGGATGAGGGGCTTTTAAAGAGATCGGCTGCCCGTGCCACCGCTTCGACTCTTCTTGGGCGGCTATATGGGGCGGCGTCTCCCCTGCGAGCATACTGTCTGCGATGCAGTCCCTGTGCTGAATGCGTCGCGTCGGCCAAAAAAACACCCATCTATGGACGTCTAGTCAAAAGGCTTCATATCCACCTATGTCTCAGTGACCCAGCAGAGGGTGTCGCCCTCGTTGACGCTGTAGTGGACCCTGAGGAAGCTCACCACCCCCTTGAGTGGCGCTGTGGCGACCTGGAGGGGCTCCCCGTGGAGATCAGAGACCACGCCGAGTAGCTGCCCCTCCTTGACACGCTGACCCGCCTCGACCTTCCGCCTCCAGAGCCCTCCGCTCTCGGCCCATATGCGCCGGCTCGGCGGGTCGACCCGCGGGTCGCCTAGGGCGGCCTCCCCGTCAATCATCCCTATGTGGCGCATGAGGTTTCTCAGGCCCATGTAGTGGTATAGCACGTCGTCCTCCCTGATGGGGTAGGGGGCTCCGCTCTCGGTCATGATGCATGGTATGCCGTAGAGCCTTACGGCCTCCCCCGTGTTCCCTGAGATTTCTGTGGTTTCTATGTACTCGCAGTCGAAGCACCTTGCCATCTCGATCATCCTGCTTTTCAGGTCCATGTCGTCGGTCCTGTAGACGAACATGCCGTGGGTCGCGTCCTCGCCAAGGTCCGCGCTGTGGCAGTCCACAAGGTAGTCTGACTTGCTGACGAAGCTTTCGAAGACGGCGTGGGCGACGCGGCGCGTCATGGAGCCCATGGGGTCTCCGGGGAACACCTTGTTCTGGTTCAGGTGGTCCAGCTGGTTGCTGTAGGGCTTCCGGGCGTGGAACCCCTCGGTGTTGACCATGGGCACCAGTACGAGGGTGCCGCTTATGTCCGCCGACTCGACGCTCTTGGCGAGCCTCAGCACGGCCTCCACTGGAGTGCACTCCACGGCGTGGACCCCGCTGAGCACGGTGAGGACCGGCCCCGGCTTGGCGCCGTTCACGACGAAGTAGGGTATCCTCACCTCGTGGGTCGAAGCTGAGCCTACGCTCCGGTATCCGGCGTGCTTCTCCCCGGGCTTGACCTCGACGCCCGCTACGTGAAAAGACATTTGCGCTCTGTATCTTGGAGGAGGGGGGCTTGAAAAAATTTGGGTTAGTACGTATAGTTGCAGATGAAGGGCTCGCGCCAGTCCTTGAACCAGCCCACAACCTTGGCGCCTTCCTCGGTGATAAACACGGTGTCTTCCCCCATGAGCAACTCACCGCCCGGCGCCTCTACCACGGGGCTCAGCACCACCACCATTCCCGGCTGTAGCTCGGTCTCGTCCGCCCCCGAGATGTACGGGGGCTCGTAGTTGGTGACTCCCACGCCTGCACCGATGACGAGATTGGATACCAGCTGGATGCCCTTCTCGTCTGCGGCCTGCTTCACAGCGGTGTAGACGTCCCTGCATCTGGCTCCAGGCTTCATGTGTTGGAGGGCCACCTCGCGTACTGCGACGAGGCCCTGGTAGGCAGCCTTCTGCTCCTCGGTGGGCTCCCCCATGGTGAGCATCCTCGCCCCGTTGCTCCAGTAGCCGTTCAATGTGGCGACTAGCTCCAGCCTCATGAACTCCCTGTGCTGGGGGACCCGGTCAAATCCTATACCATACATGGGGGCGCCCGGCCAGAACTTGCCTGTGTTAGAGCCGGTGGTCACCTGGGCGACGGCGTGGTGGCCCACCTCGTCTAGGCCCCTCTCTATGGCGTGTACCCTGACGTTCTCCGTGTTGCTCATCTCTGTGGCTGCCTGCTTGACTAGGACATGGTGAGCTTGGCCAGCTATGGCGTGGTCGGTCATCGAAGCCACCGTCTCAAGCAGCTTCAGCTCCTCAGGGGTCTTCTTCACCCTTAACTCGCGCAGCCAGCCGTCGCATGGCTCGAGGGTGAAGTCCTCGAGCGCCACCTCGAGCCGCCTGTACAGGTTAAGAGCCGTCCTCTCGGCATCAACGCCTATCTTCCCCGTCCTCCTCACAGTGTTCCGCGCCAGGTTCGCGACGGCCTCGGCTACTCCCGTGGGACTGCCCGGTTTCTCGGTGTATGTCTTGGTTTTACTCACCCAGGCCATGTGAAGGAAGCTGCTCTCCCACTCAGGGGGCACTATGCATATGGGCTCCTCTCCCTTGGCCCAGAAGACGGCCATGTACCTGTCCGGGAAAGTCGGGGGATAGTGGAGGCAGGCGCCCGACACGTACTGGACGTTGTCGGCCCCGAACACGACCACCGCGTCGTACTGGGACTCCTTGATGCTCTCCGCGATCTTCGTCTTCAACTCGTCTCTCATCTCAGTCCCCTCCTAGTGGGTGGCCCTGAAGCCTGTGACGGCGTACAGCTCGTCCCAGCTCCGGTACCAGCTCAGCTTCCTGTTTCCCTCCTCAGTTATCTCGTAGACGTCCTTCTTGTGGATTAGCTCCTGCCTCGGCCCGTAGGTGTAGATGTCCAGGGCGATGACCATACCGGGCCTCAGCTCCGTGCTGCTGCTCAGGTTCAGGTAAGGCGGCTCGTAGTGGCTCGCGCCAACGCCGTGGCCGACGCCGGCCTCCTTCCAGAAGCCTATCGCCTGCCTATCGGCGGCCCTGGCCACGTGGGCATAGACCTCGTTGGCGGCGACGCCCGGCTTCAGCATCTCGTGGGCCGCGGCCTTGAGCCTCAGGTTCTCCCTGTAGGCTTCCTCCTGCTCCGCCGTGGGCTTCCCCGTTACGCCCATCCTGCCTAGGTTCGCCCAGTAACCCATGTAGTGGGCGCTGACGTCCAGCCTGAAGAGCTCGCTGCTCTTCACCCGACCTCTCTGAGGCGTGTAATACATCTGGCCGTCGGTGCCGAACGCCGTGTTCAGCAGCCCGACTCCGCTTGCCCCGTTCTCGTTGACATGGACCCTTATCCTCTCCGTGAACTCGGCGATGGTGTAACCCGGGTTCTCCGCGGCTCCCTCTAGGTGCATCAGGGCGTACACTATTCCTCTGTCTGCCTGTTTGCAGGCCCTCTCAATGAACCCGATCTCCCCCGGCTTCTTCGTTATCCTCATGTCTCTGAGCAACGGGTCGACGGGCTGCCACTCGGCCCTGGGGAACCTTATGTTCAGCTGGTCCATCAGGGCCTTCGTGATCCGTGAGCCGTCGAGGCCCAGCCTCTTTCCGTCCAGGCCGAGGCTGACCAGCAGCTCCTCCAGGCTCTTCACCATGGCTTCTATACCGACGGCCTCGTTTTCGTCGTAGGCGACGATCTCTCCCTTCCAGCCCTGGTCCTTTATCGCCTGGGACCAGTCGTATGGGCAGATGACCGCCGAGGCCGCTTCCTTCGGGAGCACGGCCACCGCTCTACGTGTTGGATAATGCTCTGCGAAGGGTAGGACGGTGCGTGTCAGGTAGTTAAAGTTGTCCACCCCGAACGCCAAGACCGCGTCACATTCACATCCCTCTACCTCGGTCTTGATCTTCTGTTCAAGTTGCTCCATCATCGAATACTCCAAATGGCGTTTAGAATCCTCTTATTGACTAAAAAAGGTGACTTTCATCCAGTATAAGCGGTTTTCTATTCCAGCAACGTTTCATTTATAAACTATCCTGCTGCCTACGCTAGAAATAATGTATTTTAACGCGTCTATGAAAGGGGATCGTAAAATTTCTGGATCTCTATGACGTAGCCCTCAGGGTCTCTCAGCAGGAATATACGCAGGTTCAGCTCCTCGTCGTCATGGGGCTCGTTAAGGGTCTCCACCTTATGCTTCTTGAAATGTTCGTACCATGCATCGGGGTCGTCGACGACAACTGTGAGCATCACCGGCTTCTGGTCGCTGGGCTTGTGGTAGCCTACGCTGCCGTCGACACACCCCATGTAAGCGTCCCCGTTGACCCTGTAGATCTTCGCCCACCTCTGATCCTGGACTAGTTTGAATCCCATCACCTTCCCGTAGAACTCCGCCGCCTTGGCGAGGTCCTTGTAGTAGAAGAAGGTGATGACTCCCATAGCCTCTGGGTTTTGCATGGGTTAGGTGTATTTAATCGGGTTAAATCGGTTTCCCTCCAAGTTTCATGCCACAGCCACAAAGGGATCAGGGTCAACAAAACCCAGGGGTAGAAGCTCAACGCACGAATCTAGGGCGACAATGAGAAAATTGTATCCGAAACTGTCAGTCGCCGTCAGTTCTTACCCTAAAAAAAGCCTAAACAATCACGGTTTTTCCGCCGTTAGCCTGGCATCCTTTATCGTAAACATTTAATAACAATGATTTCTCACAACTCCATGGAGATTTTAGATGATAAGCTACGTAAAGATCTATGGTCCCCCCCTACTTGCGGCGTTGAAAGCCCTAGAGAAGGTAGCCATCGAAATGCCGGAAGTGTGCATCATGGATACCACGATCCAGGCCGCTGTAGGTGCCCCCGAGATCCCGGGCGCAAGCTTCGGGTCTTCAAGCATGTCCTTCGACACAGCCGAGGGTGTGATGTCTTTCTTCGGGATAGGCAACATCAGCGAGGAGCGCTGCAACAACATAATCAGCAAGTCGGGTGAGAGCTTGGGCGAGTACGACTTCTACTTCGAGTGGTTCACCAAGCCTGCCGTGGGTCAGGTCGAAGAGCTCATCGAGAAGATCGACGAGGTGCTTGCGCCCCTCGGCGTCAAGTACACGCTGACCACCAAGTAACCCTCCCATTATTTTATCTATTTTAGTAGACTAAACATCTTGTCCCTGTTAGAAGTAGGCATGTCGCACACGAAATTACTGCAAACGTATGCGGTGCCTAGCCTTT
>JAEHCT010000058.1 GCA_020697635.1 Candidatus Bathyarchaeota archaeon | reverse complement strand
TCCGACGCACTGGACCATCACGATCCTGCCGGGGGCCCCGGCGTCGCTGGGCCTCATCACCCGCCCGCCTGTGGGGCCTATGGGGTCCAAGAGTCTAGCCAGCTGATACTGGGTTATTACGTCGGGTAACCCGTAGCCCCACTTGGGTATGCCTGTGGGGTCGAAGTCCTTGAACCCTGTGGCCAGTATCACTGAGCCCACCTCGATGGTCTTGTCGCCGGGCTTTTCCTCGTAGCCCATCAGGGCCGCGGGGAACAGGCTCGCGCAACTGCCGCACTTGGACTCCTTCACAGCCTCTAACGCCTCCTTGTCCGGCTCAGATGAGTAGATCAGCTTGTACTCTTGAGGCTCCGTTGACGGAACGCTTATAGCCTCCACGGGGCTCCCCTTGCCCTTCTTCGACTCAAGGTCCAGGTCCAGGGGGGCCTTGGTGTACGTCACCTTGAAGCCCTTGTGTGTGCGTTCCACGTCCTTCACCTCGCTGTTCACGTGGTATGTGATGCCCGGCTTGGTGAGCATGCTGATCATGTAGGGACCCCTGAGGCACATGGTGCAGTCCTCCTCTGGGAAGGTCTTGCTTATGAGAGGCATGACGCCGCCTATGGCGGGTCTGCGCTCTATCACGTGGACACTTACACCCGTGTCGGCTAGCTGTGAGGCCGCCGTGAGCCCGGCTATCCCTGCGCCCACGACGAGGACCTCCTGCGTCCTCTCATAGGAGACGGCCTCCGTGGGGCTGAAGCTGACGGCCTTCTCTATGGACGCCTTGAGCAGCATCTTGGCTTTCAGCGTGGCCTCGCCTCTGTCTGGGTGCACCCACGCCAGCTGCTCCTTCGCGTTTACTATGACGAGGTTCTCCGGGTCCAGCCCCGAGGCCTCCATCACAGCCTCCAGGGGCTTCTGGCAGACGGAGCGTGTGCATGCGAACGCCACCAGCTTCTCGGAGCCCTGGGAGACGGCCTCGACGAGGTCGTCCCTCATGGCCTTGGTGCACGCGGCGTCTGTGGTGATTATCTCGCTTACTCCCTGGGTCTCCCTGGCGAAGCTCTTGAGCGCCTCGATGTCGAGACGCTCCGCTAGTACGCCGCCGCATGTGCAGAACACTACCTGTACGCTCATCTAGTCGACCTCCTTCACCTCGACCACGCTGCCGTCCACGGTGATGTCGAAGTCAGCCATGTGGACGCTGCAGCTGGTGCACGGGTCGTACGCCCTCACTATCTTCTCCAGCCTCCAGCAGGCGTCCGCCCGTGTCGCCGGGTCAGCGATCTCGCTGGCGTAGATCCTGGCGTTCTCGTAGAGGTCCTGCTGGATGAGGGGGTGGTTGTAGGTGGTGGGCGCCAAGATGTTGGCGTACCTTATGAGGCCCTTCTCGTCTATGACGTAGTGGTGGGTGAGTATGCCCCTCGGGGCCTCGATGAACGACGCGCCCTCACCTCCCCTGCTCTTGACGGGGATGCGGATGTCTTCTCCGAGGATGGCGTCGTCCTCCAGCATCGCCAGGACTTCCTCCTGCCCCGCGACCAGCTCTGGTATGCGGGCGAGGTTGAACCCCTGGACTTGTAGGCAGGTCCGCGGGAAGAGTTCGAGGTACCTCTCCTCGGTCTCCCGGGCCACCGGGAACGGTATCTGGTTGGCGACGTTAAGCCTCGCCAATGGCCCCACCCTGATGACGCCGCTGACGCCTTCGGGCTTGTAGTATGGGACCTTGGTGCTGCTGTGCTCCCAGACGGCCTCCTGGATGTACTCGTAGTACCTGGAGGGGTCGAAGCGGGCCAGCTCCTTGCCTGATGGCCCGACTATCCGGCCGTCGCCGTCGTAGACGTCCCAGTCGTTCTGTGACCCCTGGACGAGGGCCATGAAGTTTGTCTCCACGTCTGGGAACTGGCTGCAGGTGAGGATGTCCTTCTCGTAGATATTGAAAACGAAGTCGGCGTACGCCTTCATTAGCTCCAGCACCTCCCTGCCTTCCTCTACTAGCTCGTCGCGCCGCTGCTCCTTGAGCCGGAGCGTCTGTCCTCCAGGGACGCTTGTGACCACCTGCACTATCCTGCCGCCTGTGGCCTCGACGACCTTGTTGCCGTAGGCGTGTATCTTGAGAGCCGCCTTCCCCAGCTCAGGGTACTTGCCCATGAGGGCGATGAAGTTCCTGCTCTCGGCCGGTAGCCCCACGAGGTCCGGGACAGCCAGGAACGCGCTGTGCAGGCTGTGGCTGGTGACGTAGCCGCCCGCGTTCATTAGCCTCCTCAGCTTGATTGCCGTCTCCGGCGGGGTCACGCCCCACGCGTCCTCGATGGCTTTGACCGCCGCTAGGTGGTGGCTAACGTAGCAGATGCCGCAGATGCGCTGCGTGAGCCTCGGCGCCTCCTCCACCCTCTTCCCCGTGAGGAGGTACTCGAAGAACCTGGGCGCCACAGTTATCTGGAACTTGAGGTCGTGGAGCTGGTTGTCCTTTATCTCGACCTTGATCTTCCCCATCCCCTCGATGCGCGTGAGGGGGTCAATCTCCACTATGTCAGTCAATTACTTCTTCCTCCTCGCTAGCTCGGCCACCACGCTCTCGGCGTAGGTGAACCTGTAGAGCATGGCGCTGTACAGGTTGGGGTCGAATTCGTCTTTTAGCTGGGTGAGCAGCCCCGTCATGGCATCGATCATCGCCATCCCCTGGTCGTCCACGTCGAGGCATGAGCCGCGGCAGCCCTCGCAGGTGTTGCCTGACTGGGGGCACGGCGCCCCGCACCCGCCCATGGTGGCTGGGCCCATGCAGAAGAAGCCCTGCTCCAGTAGGCACCTGTCCGCGTCCGGTATCTCCTCGTGGATACGTTTGAGGGACGTCTCGTACTCGCCGAGCCTCTCCTTTGGGCAGTCGTCGCATACCTGGGTGCTGTTGTACTCGGGCTCCTTTCCGCCTAGCAGAGATGTCAGGGTGCCGGCTATGTCCGTGATCTCGGGTGGGCAGCCCGGTATGATGTAGTCTACCTTTACGAAGTGCTTGATCGGGTGCTGCTCCGGGAGCGACTCGAGGTGCGTCGGTATGGTGCCTCTGTCTGTGCCGCGGTGGTTGTTGTAGATCTCGTTCATCAACTCTTTACCGTGCCTCAGGTTAGCCAGCCCCGGGATGCCGCCGAAGGCGGCGCAGGCGCCTAAAGCGATGACGACCTTGGACTTTTCCCGGATCTCCTTGATCATCTCCTCTTCATGGGTGTTCCTTATCCCGCCCTCTACGATCGCCACGTCGATGTCGTCCGGTATCTCCTTGGCGTCGAGGAGGGTAGGGGCGTAGATGGGCTCGTTGGCAACCAGTATGTCAACCAGTGCCTCGTGGAGGCCCAGCGCAGCCACCTGGCAGCCGCTGTCCCCAGCCAGCCCTATCAATAATATCCTAGCCATGTCATCTCCTGCCTAAGCTTGAACGCATAACCCAGATGCCGAGGCGTTTGAAGGCCAGCCGTCAATTTTAACGCATAGATTAGGCATCTTAGGAATCTATTATGGTTTAAAATGAGATCATATATTGTTTTCTACCTTTCGCATTGACGGAAAATACAATCGTATAAAAAGTAAATATCAGGCGAAAACGTCTATCTATGCGCCACTTTTTCGCATAGGAATGATATTACGCTCTGCACGTCGCCTTCTATTCTGACTTGTATCGGGCCCATGGGGTCCTCCCCCTTCAGGTTAAGCGAGACGTGTCCGGCGTAGGCCGCCTGGCGGTTGAGGCCGAAGCTTAGAATGTCTCCTTCCGCCCACCTCGTGAAAATCGTCTTGACGGTGTCTCTTATACGGTCCTGTGCGATCCTGCTCCTTAGCCCGATGAGCGCCTCCAATCCGTCAAGCCTCGCCGAGACTACTCCCTGTTCCGTCTCCAGCTCGATTTCGCCGTATATGTTTCTGATGGCCTGCGACACCTTGTCGGGGTCCTCGGTGGGCTGAAGCCTGGCCTTAATCCATGTCACCGTCAAGTGACTTCAGCTTCCCCAGCATCGTCTCCAAGCTGCGTTCAAGATTGTCTACGCCGTTCTCGTTAGTGATTATGTAGCTGGACATGGCTATCGCGTCGCCCATCCCGAAGCTCAGCTCACGGTGGTCCCTCTCCCTGAATACCTGCCTGTTGGTGGGGTCGTCGCTCCTCCCCCTGTTCTTGAGGCGGCTGTACCTGGTCTCTGGGGAGGCGTGGACGGCCACGATGTAGACGGAGAAAGCCTCCTCGAACGCGTACACCTCGTCGAGGCTCCGAACGCCATCCAGGGCCACCCTGTTGTTGGGCTCCCCGATTATGAGGGGCACACACTTCTTGGCGACGGCCGCGTCTCCCCCCGACCTGCGTATCTCCTCCGCCATCGCCCCCAGGTTCTCCGGGGTGTGGGGGAGGTTCCTCATCCGCACCTCGTTCCTGATCACGTCCCCCATGGTGAAGACGGTGTATCCCCTATCCCTGAGTATGTTGGCGAGCGTCGTCTTCCCAGAGCCAGCCATGCCTGTTATGAGTAGTAGTCTGCGTTTAACCATCTATTTGATCCTCTCCAACCCCCCGAAACGGGTTTTTATGTATACCTGCCCAAGGCCGGCGTCGATGGCCTGCCCCGCCAACTCTACTAGGCGCTCCCTCGTAGGTGGCTCCATCTCCTTCAACTCAGGAGAAAGGACCTCGCCCTGATTGTCGAACTGCTGAAGATAGTAGACCTCGGCGAAGCCCTTGATGTCCTCCGCGATCCTTTTGACGAAGCTAGGTTCATCGGAGACCGTAGGGGCGACGGTTGTCCTAGCCTCCACTTCAACGCCCAGTTCTTTGCAGAGTCGGAGGGTCTTCTTCACCGATTCGCTGAACGCTCCTCCTAGCTGGGGCACGCCAGAGACTCCGCCGTAGTCCTCAGGGTTCAGGGGCGCCTTGACGTCTAGGGCGACCCTTTCGAATAGTCCGGTTCTCAGAACCTTCTCTGCTGCCTGATAGACGGTGCCGTTGGTGTCAAGCATGAGCTTCAGCCCGTGGCTCTTCACCAGTTCGGCTGCCTCGATTACTGCGTCCGGCTGGAGCAGCGGCTCGCCGCCGGTGAACACAACGGCATCCAGCTGAGGCACGGGGTTCATACCGATCTCTAGCCTCTCCTCGATGTAGTTTAAGCCGACCTCCTCGCCGGAGTCGAGAGGGAGGAGCCCTGAGTTCTGGCAGTAGGGGCACCTGATGTTGCAGCCTGCGAAGAAAACGACCATGGAGACGTTCCCGTACCAGTCCACGGTTGACATGTCCGTTATCCCGCCCAGCCTCGTCCACCATACCCCCTTGAATGTCACTCATGAAATGTATCTCTGGTTTTTCAAGGTTTAGGCAACCGCCCCCAGAAGATAGACTCCCATGAAGATTATCATGGAGCCCACAACCCGTACCCTGCCGTACCTCTCCTTAAGCAACACCACGCCCAGCGCGGCTCCCAGCACGACGCTAACCTGCCTCAGCGCTAGGATGTAGCTGACCTGCGCCAGGCTCATCGCCACGAGCACCAACATGTAGCCGCCCTTCACGAGGACGCCTGCGACGGACACCCTGAACAGGGAGCCCCTCAGCTCCTCCCTTAAGAGACTCACGCCTCTTCGTTTGACTGTCACCAGAGACAGCATCCCGGTTATCACAAACCCCAGCCAGAATGAGTAAAGAAGGGGGTCGACCGCGGTCACCCCCATCTTGTCGGAGAGGGAGTACACGGTGGTCCCCAGCGCGGCTACGAACGCGTACCTAGACGCGGGGTCGCCCAAAGCCTTCAAAGGCCTCGTCAACTCTTCGCCGCTCCAGCCCTTGAGATGGAGCACATAGACCCCGAAGAGGATGAGGGCTATACCCAGCGTCCCCCACACCGTGATCCTCTCCCCAATGAGCAGAGACGCCGCTATCGCCACGAACATCGGCGAGGACCTTGCGACAGGGTAGACGACGCTAAGATCGCCCTCCTCGTATGCCTTCCCCAACGCGAGGAAGTATATCGTCTCGGCGACGCCGCTGACGAACAGAAACGGGAGCACCTCTACCGGGAAATATATCTCAGGCAGAATCACGAAGAAGACGGGAAGGAAAATGCCCAAGCTGAAGACGTTGATGAGAAGCATGAAGCTGTCCTTGTCGCCAGCCTCCTTGGCGACGTAGTTCCACAGGGCGTGCGAGACAGCTGAAGCCATCACCAGCGTGAAGGGCAGCGGGTCCAACGGTTATCTGCTCAGTATTCGCCGCGGAGGTATAATGGTTCTTCCCCAACGTTTTATTCAGGCGACGCCAAGTCAATGTGAACGCCATGAGTATAAGGTGCTTCGTGGCCGTCGAGTGCGGCGGCGACGAGGTTGCAGCGAAGTTCAATGAGGTGAGAAGGATGCTCAAGGCCACTAGGGCCGACGTGAAGCTCGTCGAGCCCGAGAACATCCATCTCACCCTCAAGTTCCTCGGCGAGATAGAGCCGAGCCTCGTGGAACAGGTCTCACAGGTCGTGAAGGAGACCAGCTTCCAGCCATTCGACGCCAGGCTTGAAGGGGTGGGAGTCTTCCCTAACCTGAGGAGGCCCAGAGTCGTGTGGGCTGGCATCACTGACGGCGTGCCCCAGCTGATGGAGGTCTGGAAGGACGTCGACACTAAAATCAGCGGACTGGGCTTCGAGAGAGAGAGGAGGAAGTTCAGCCCACACATAACCGTCGGCAGGGTCAGGAGCGGAAGGAACCGGGACAGGCTGGTCGAGGAGATCTCCGCCCTTAGTGACTACGTGTTCGGTGATCTGCAGGTGGACAGGATAGTGTTGAAGAAGAGTGTGCTCACCCCGAGGGGGCCCATCTACACGACGCTGGCGGAGTCAGCCGTGGACAGGTAGATATTTCAGTCGTGCGAGCTACCTTGCATCCCATAAAGGCGGTGAATGTCATGGAGTGGACGGATCTCAAGCCCAAGGTGCTGGGGCTGGTGAAGCCTACAGAGGAGGGGAAGCTGAAGGTGTATGCAGCCGCGGATAGGCTGCGAAGAGACATCAACGGGCTTCTGGAGGCAGAGGGGTTCGAGGCTGACGCCGAGCTCCACGGCAGCGTCGCCCACGGCACGTGGGTCAGAGGCGGCGAGGACCTCGATCTGTTCATCGTGCTGAGCAGCAGATACTCACGCGGAGACCTCCACAGAGTCCTGGACGCCCTGAAGAGGCACCTAGACGGCGACTACGTGGAGGCATACGCCGAGCACCCCTATCTGCGGGCGTCGATAGAGGGGTTCAACGTCGACCTGGTGCCGTGCTTCAGGCTGGAGAAGGGAGAAAAGATAAGGTCGTCCACGGACAGGACTCCTCTCCACTCGGAGTACCTCGCCGAAGTGCTCACCGACGGGCTCAGGGACGAGATCAGGGTCCTTAAACGGTTCACCGAGACTATTGGGGTCTACGGCGCCGAGATAAGAGTGAAGGGTTTCTCCGGGTACCTGTGCGAGCTGCT
>JAEHCT010000057.1 GCA_020697635.1 Candidatus Bathyarchaeota archaeon | reverse complement strand
AATACTGATGGTTGGAGTTCATGTACAGAAAGATCGAGGGTGATCCACGCGTCGCGTATCAGATCTTCTGGAAGGGCCTTATTCTTGCATTGGTTTCCTGAGTCGGGTTCAAGGTGGGGCTTGACACCCTCGTCACAGAACCGCCGTGGCGCACCTGGCAGTAGTTGAATCCCACATCGAACACCTTATTCTCACATCCTTCTACTGTTTGTGAGAAATTCAATACCATCTTCCCACGTAACAAGGAATAAAAAAGGAAGGTTATCGGAGCCTGAACATGCTCTTCTCCAGGAAGCCAAGGTCCAGCTTCTCCAGGGTCTCCTTCTTCGGTATGCCCCTCTCGTCCCAGCCCAGGGTCTCGAAGTAGACCAGCCGCCTCCGCCTGACAAGCTCCCTGTCGGTGGTCCTGCCCTTGAACGGCCCCGACGGCAGCGGCTCGTAGAACCGGGGCGGGTTCTCGTCGTCCCTCACCGGCTCCCACGTCACGTCCGGCCCCCCAAGCAGCAGGAACGCCTTCTGGAGGGTGACGATCCTCGGCCCGTTCAGCCGCCTCCAGCTCTCAACGGTGATGGGGTACCCGGTGACGGCCTTCGCGAAGTCGAACATCAGCTCCTGGGGCGTCCGGGCGAAGTTACAGATAACCGCGGAGTCGGTGAACACGGAGCCTGAGAGCTCGTGGTAACCGTCGCGCACTACGCTGGTGTGGTCGCCGCCCTGAACGTTAACGGCGTAACCGATGTCGTGGGCCAGGAAGTCTTCGTCGCTCCGAGTACCATGGGCGCCCACCTCGATGCCCTTCACGTGTACCGCGTACCTGAGAAGCTCCTCAGGCTTCAGACCCTTCATCTCGGCGATCTTTAGGGCCGCCCGGTAGGTGCCCTCCGCCAACACGTCGCCGACGCCTTCCCTGTAGGCGATGACCCTCGCCAGCCTGTCGAAGGCCTCCGTGTCTCCCCACTCCAGCTTGAAGCCTACATCTTTCTCGGTGAGGATGCCACGCTGGTAGAGCTCGGCCGCGTAGCCCATGGTGTTGGCGCCGCCGATGCCTGAGTGGCCCAGGTTGTCGATGAGGGCGCTGAGGTGGATGTTGGCCTCGGGGTCGTAGATGCCGAAGTTAGTTCCGCAGTAGGACTGGAGCTCGTAGTCGGGGTTGTCGGTGATGGCTCCCTTCCAGGGCCCGGTCTTGACGCAGCTCACCTTCATGCAGCCCGTGGTGCAGTTGAAGTCGCTCCACTGCTTCTTCACCCAGAACCGGGTCTCGAACATGGGGCCGCCGAAGCTCCGCTCGTCGTGCCACTCCTCCTGCCAGTTCCTTATGGGCTCGGAGCTGTAGAAGTTACCTGTGGACCACCCGCCGTACCCTGTGCCCTGCCGCCTGAAGCTGTCGCGGCTTATGAGGTGCTCGTGCGCCCGTTTCCAGAGGAGCTTCACGGCCTCCGGCGCATAGACCTCCGGCAGGGGGCCCCTCCCCTTGGCCACGATGGCCTTCAGGTTCTTCGAGCCCATGACGCTGCCGTAGCCGCCGTACCCTGCGGCGTGGCACAGCTTGGTCATGACGCAGGCGTTCCGCACCATGTTCTCGCCGGCGGGGCCGACGTATATCATTCCAGGCTCCTTCATGAGCCCCACGTCGGGGTCCCTCGAGACGAGCTCATCCGAGACCTCCTTGTTAAGTATCTTGAGGGTCTCCTCGCCCATGGTGCCCCAGAGGTGGCTTGCGTCTCTTATCTCGCCTCCCTCCTCGGTCACCAGGATGTAGATAGGCTTGTCGGCCCTGCCTGATACTATGACGCCGTCGTAGCCGGCGGTCCTGAGCTCGTGGGCGAACTCGGTGCTTGCGGTGGAGCCCACCGTGCCGTTGCTGACGGGGCTCTTCCCGGTGCAGCATATCCTGCCGCCGGGGTATATCCCCGTCATGGGCCCGGTGAGCGCTATGAACACGTTTTCGGGGCCGAGGGGGTCGACCTCGCTCCACTTCCCGCCGATCCTGTCCCACAGTATCTTGGCCCCGAGGCCTCTTCCGCCGAAGTACTGCTCCAGGGTCTCCTCAGGGAACGTGACGTCGCCGATCTTCTCCCTTGTCAGATCGACGTTGAGGTACTTGCCAGCGTAGCCCCTAGGCGTCACACGATCAACTCCTCGCCTTTCTCGCCGAAGAACTTCACCGCCAGGTCCTTGGCTACGTCGACAGGGTTACGGGCGAACAGCTTACGGTGTCCGCTCATCCCCTCGTGGACCAGCCTCAACGCGTTGTACCCGGCCTCGCGGCACACCTTAACGCACTCGGGGTCGCCGCCGCAGAGGTCACAGATGGTGGCTTTCCTGTCCCGTGGATGAAGATAGGGGACGGTACCCGGGCAGGCCTTCGCGCAGGCACCGCAGCCGATACAAGTCTCCTCATCCACGATGACCGCGGTGGTTCCGCCGTCCACTGACAGCGCCTCCACTGGGCAGCTCTCTACGCAGGGGTAGTCGTCGCACTGGGCGCAGAGGTGAGGAACCTCCACCCCCGGGAAGGGCATGAAGACGCGTATACGCGAAGCCTCGGGCCACATCCAGCCCTCGTGGTGCATGCTGCAGGCCAGCTCGCATCTGCGGCAGCCCGAGCAGTTCTCGTAGTCTCTCACTATCCAGATAGAACTCATGACAATATCTTGAAGACATTACGCAAAGAAACTTTTGGAGAAGAAAAGGGGGGGAGCCTAGCGTAGCTTGGACACGCTCTTCTCCAGGAACCCTAGGTCGAGCTTCTTAAGGGTCTCCTTCGTCGGGATGCCCCTCTCGTCCCACCCCAGTGTCTCGTTGTAGGCTTTGAGCTTCTCGTCCACGAGCTTCCTGTCCGTCGTCTTGCCCTTGTAGGGGCCGCTGGGCAGAGGCTCGTAGAACCTGGGCGGGTTGTCGTCGTCCTTCACAGGCGTCCACTTGAGGTCGGGACCGCCGAGCATCAGCAGGGCTCTCTGCAGGGTGACGATCCTGGGACCGGTCTCGCTCCTCCACTTGTGGAGGTTTATGTCGAAGCCCGTGATGGCTTTGGCGAAGTCGAAGACCAGGCTCTGCGGTACGCCGTAGTAGGTGAAGTTACAGAAGACGGCGCTGTCTGTGAAGACGGCGCCGCTCATGTCGTTGTAGCCGTCGACGCTGGTGCTGGTGTGGTCGCCTCCCTGAACGTTGGCGGCGTAGCTAATGTCGTGGGTGTAGTCGGCGTCGCTCCTAGTGCCGTGGGCTCCTATCTCGATGCCCTTGACGTGCACCGCGTACTTGAGCAGCTCATCGGGCTTCAGGCCCTTCATCTCGGCGATCTTGAGGGCGGCCCTGTAGGTGCCCTCGGCGAGGACGTCGCCGATCTTCTCCCGGTTGGCCATCATGCGCATTATCCTGTCGAAGGTGTCCGGGTCTCCCCACTTGGGCTTGAACCCGAAGTCGCTGTCCTTGAGTATGTCTCGCTGGTGCAGCTCAACCGCGAAGCCCGCCGTGTTGGGGCCGTTTATGCCGCTGTGGCCCAGCTGGTCGGCGAGGGCGCTGAGGTGTATGTTGGCCTCGGGGTCGTAGATGCCGAAGTTGGTTCCGCAGTACGCCTGGAGCTCGTAGTCAGGCATGTCGGTGATGTCTCCCTTCCACTTGCCCGTCTTGATGCAGCTGATCTTCATACAGTTGGTGGTGCAGTTGAAGTCGGCCCACTTCTTCTTGACCCAGTACCTGTGCTCGAACATGGGTCCGCCATAACTCTTCTCGTCGTGCCACTCCTCCTGCCAGTTCCTTATGGGCTCCGAGCTGGTCACGGCGCCTACGCTGTAGCCCGCGTAGCCCGTGCCCTGGCGCCTCATCGCGGTCCTGCCAATGAGTATCTGGTGGGTCCTCCGCCAGAGGAGCTTGGCCGCCTCGGGGGCGTCCACCTTAGGCAGGGGCCCACGTCCCTTAGCGACCACCGCCTTCAGGTTCTTGCTCCCCATCAGGGCGCCGTAGCCGCCGTAGCCGCAGGCGTGGCATATCTTCGCCATCACCGCCGCGTTCCGCACCATGTTCTCTCCGGCTGGGCCGATGTAGACCATGCCCGGGTCCTTCCAGAGACCCACGTTGGGCTTCCGCTTCGTGAGCTCGGCTGTTACCTCTTTGTTGAGCTTGATGAGGGTCTTCTCGCCGTCCAGCCCCCAAAGGTGACCTGCGTCCATTAGTTCGGCGCCGTCGTCCGTGACGAGCAGGTACACCGGCCTGTCGGCCTTGCCTGTGAAGGTGACGCCGTCGTAGCCCGCCTCCTTGATCTCGTTCGCGAACTCGGTGGCCGCCGTTGACCCGACTGTGCCCATACTCACCGGGCTCTTGCCGCTGACGCATATCCTTGAGCCAGGGTAGATGCCCGTCATGGGGCCCGTGTACACCATCAGCGGGCTCTTGGGGTCGAGGGGGTCGAGCTCAGGGTACTTGTCGCCCACCTTGTCCCAGAGGACCTTGGCTGCGAGGCCGCGGCCCCCGAGGTACTGTTCGAGCACCTTATCGCCGTACTCGACTTCCCTGATCTTGTCCTTGCTGAGGTCCACGTCGAGCCACTTGCCCGCGTATCCGCCGGGTGTCATTCTATTACCTCCTCGCCCTTCTCGCCGAACATGTTCACCGCCAGGTCGCGGGCCGTGTCCACGGGGTTCCTGCTGTACAGCTTCCTGTGGACGCTGGGGCCCTCGTTGACTATGGTGAGGGCGTTGTACCCCGCCTCTGTGCAGACCTCGACGCACTCGGGTTCGCCGCCGCAGAGGTCGCAGATGGTCGCCTTGTCGTCGCCGGGGTGCAGGTAGGGCACCGTGCCGGGGCACGCCCTGATGCAGGCGCCGCAGCTTGTGCACTTCTCCCTGTCAACGATCACCGCCCCATAGTCGGGATCGGTGGACAGGGCTTCGACGGGGCACGCCTCCACACACGGATAGTCCTGGCACTGGGAGCAGAGGTGAGGAACCTCAAGCCCGGGGAAGGGCATGAAGACTCGTATCCTTGAAGCCTCGGGCCACATCCAGCCCTCGTGGTGCATGCTACAAGCAAGCTCGCAGCGCCTGCACCCTGAGCAGGCTGAGGGGTCCCGTGCAATCCATAACGGTTTAACCATTTTTTATCACCAGAAGTGTATACATATTGGGTCTATGGTATTGCATAAAAAGATTCGTAAATATTGACCAGATTTCGAATTGCATTAATATGCACATCGATTTTGATGGTGAAAAAAGAAGAAAAAAGGTTACTGACGGAATTTCTCCATCAACGGATCTACGTCGGACAGCCCGAGCCTGTCGAGGGTCTCCTTCTTAGGGATGCCTCTCTCGTCCCAGCCAAGGGTCTCGAAGTAGGCCTGTGTCCTGATGTCCACCCGCTCCCTGTCGGTCACCATTCCCTTGTATGGGCCGGTGGGCAGGGGCTCGTAGAACCGGGGCGGGTTGTCGTCGTCCTTCACGGGCTCCCAGGTGACGTCTGGGCCGCCCATCAGAAGCAACGCCTTCTGTAGCGTTACTATCCTCGGCCCGTTCACCCGTCTCCAGCTGTCGACGGTTATCGGGAACCCCGTAACGGCCTTCGCGAAGTCGAAGATCAGCTCCTGGCTGGGGCTCGCCGTGAACATGCAGAACACGGCTGAGTCCTGGAACACCGCGCCGCTCATGTCACTGTAGCCGTCTGTGACGGTGCTGGTGTGGTCGCCTCCCTGGACGCTGGCGGCGTAGCACATGTCTTGGGTGTAGTCCTTGTCGCTGCGGGTGCCGTGGGCGCCTATCTCTATGCCCTTGACGTGCACAGCATATTTGAGGAGCTCGTCGGGTTTGAGGCCCTTCATGTGGGCTATCTTTAGGGCCGCCCTGTAGGTGCCCTCCGCGAGTACGTCGCCTATGCCCTCCCGGTAAGCCATCATGTGGGCGAGCCTGTCGAATGCCTCCGTGTCCCCCCACTCCAGTTTAAAGCCTATGTCGTTCTCCGTGAGGATGCCGCGCTGGTAGAGCTCCGCGGCGTAGCCCATGGTGTTGGGGCAGTTGATGCCGCTGTGGCCCAGCTTGTCCATGAGGGTGCTTATGTGGATGTTGTCGCCCGGGTCGAAGATGCCCAGGTTCGTGCCGCAGTAGGCCTGGAGCTCGTAGTCGGGGACGTCTGTTATGTCTCCCTTCCAGCGCCCGGCCTTGATGCAGCTTACCTTCATGCAGTTGGTGGTGCAGTTGAAGTCGCTCCACTTGACCTTGACCCAGTACCTGTCCATGTAGTGGGGTACACCCATGGTCTTCTCGTCGTGCCACTCCTCCTGCCAGTTCCTGACTGGCTCGCTGCTGGTGTCCGCGCCACAGCCGTAGCCGAGGTGGCCTGTGCCCCACCGCCTGAACGTGGTGTTGGTCATGCAGTCGCGATGGGCCTTCCTCCATAGGAGGTACACAGACTCCGGTGCGTTGACCGCGGGGAGCCTGCCCCGGCCCTTGGCCACCACAGCCTTCAGGTTCTTGCTACCCATGACGCTGCCGTAGCCGCCGTACCCGGCGGCGTGACAGATCTTCGCCATGACTGCGGCGTGTCTCACCATGTTCTCGCCCGCCGGGCCGATGTACATGGTGCCGGGCTCCTTCCAGAGGCCCACGTCGGGCTTCCTCTTCTTGAGAGTCTCACGGACTTCCTTGTTGAGCTTTATCAGGGTCTTCTCGCCGTTCAAGCCCCAGAGGTGGCTGGCGTCCACGAGCTCGGCGCCCTCGTCGGTCACGAGGAGGTACACCGGCTTCTCCGCCTTACCCGTGAACACGACTCCGTCGTACCCGGCCGTCCTTATATCGACGGCGAACTCTGTCGCGGCGGTGGACCCGACGACTCCGTTGCTGACGGGGCTCTTGCCGCTGACGCAGATCCGTGCACCCGGATAATAGCAGGTCATGGGCCCCGTCGCGAATATGAGGGGGTTCTCCGGGGCCAGGGCGTCGAGGTCGCTCCACCTCCTGCCCACACGGTCCCAGAGGATCTTGGTGGCGACGCCCCTGCCGCCGAAGTACTGTTCAAGGGTCTCGTCGGGGAAAGAGAACTCCTCTATCTCTTCCTTGCTGAGGTCCACGTCGAGCCACTTGCCCGCGTACCCGCCCGGCGTCATTCTATTACCTCCTCGCCCTTCTCGCCGAAGAGCTTCACCGCCAGGTCCCTGGCGGTGTCCACGGGGTTCCTGCTGTAGAGCTTCCTGTGGACGCTGGGCCCCTCGTTCACAATCGTCAGTGCATTGTAGCCAGCCTCCATGCAGACCTCCACGCATTTAGGCTCGCCGCCGCAGAGGTCGCAGATGGTCGTCTTGCCGTCCTCCGGGTGCAGATAGGGCACCGTGCCGGGGCACGCCTTGATGCAGGCGCCGCAGCTGATGCACTTCTCCCTGTCAACGATCACCGCCCCATAGTTGGGGTCCGTGCTGAGCGCCTCGACTGGGCACGCGTTCACACATGGGTAGTCCTGACACTGGGCGCAGAGGTGAGGCACCTCAAGCCCAGGGAAAGGCATGAAGACCCGTATCCGCGACGCCTCAGGCCACATACAG
>JAEHCT010000056.1 GCA_020697635.1 Candidatus Bathyarchaeota archaeon | reverse complement strand
AGCTGTCATCGTCGAGCATCCGCTGCAGCCCCTTCCAGCCCTCACGGCTCTTCACCTGAACCACGTCCAGAGCCTCCTTGGCGCTGCCCAGACTGGGCCTAGACACACCGCTTCTCCTGAGCAGGTACTCCGCCGCGCGCAGGAGCTTGCCGTTGAGGTCGCTGTCCGCCTGGTCGGCTACGGAGACGATGAGGGCCTCAAGGGTCTTGGGCTTGGTGGAGCCGGCGTCGCCGTGGTGGCCCGCGATGACGTGCACGAGGTCGAGGGGAAGCCCCCGCCTGTACATCTCGGCTATCATGAGGCTGAGGTGGTCCACGAGGCCGCCGAACTCGCTTGTCCTGAACCCTCCGCCGCCGGTCTCCTCGTAGCAGTAGACCTTCATCACGTCGTGGAGTATGGCGCCGGCAAGCACCATGTCACGGTCGACGCTGCCGCCGTACTGCTCCTCCACTACGTCGCAGAGGCTACTGCAGAGCTTGACCACGCTGAGTGTGTGCTCTACGAGGCCGCCTCTGTAGCTGTGGTGCTGGTAGGCTCCCGCCGGGCACACCCCGACGGGGAGAGCCGGTTGATCGAGATCCGTCGGTGGGTCCTTGAGGAAGGCCAGCACCTTCTCCCTCAGGCCGTCGTCGGCGATGAGGGCCGCCAACTCTACGAGCTTTTCCATAGGACGTTTCGCTCCGTGGTGAATCCTATCAACTGTGTACAGGGGTTCTTAAATTCTTCCTAGACCAAACCTTTATCACGCGGCAGCGGAGATGTGCCCCGGTAAACGGGGGAAGCTGGGGTGAGCGGGTACGACAAGCGGCTATACGCGCTGATGCTGGCCGCCACCAACTTCGTCCTCAGCTGGACGCTGACCCAGCCCGTCTTCAGCCTCTACGTCACCGGGCTGGGGGCCTCCGTGGTACAGGTGGGGACGCTGTTCAGCCTGATGAGCTTCATCCCCCTGGTTATACGCATCCCCATGAGCGTCATAGCCGAGAGGATAGGCAGGGTCAGGATGCTGTTGCTGGGGCTGTTCATCAGATCCACCAGCGCTCTGCTCTACGCCCACGCCAGGAGCTTCACACATGTGCTGCTCATCACCGTCTACCTCAGCGTAGCGAACGGGGGCTTCAACCAGACTGCCATGTCCACGGTGAGCGACGCGGCCCCCGCGAACAAACAGGGGGACGCCATGGGGAGGTACCTGACCTTCCTCGGCTTCGGGATGCTGCTCGGGCCCGCCCTGTGCAGCTACCTGGTCAACGTGATGAGCTATTCTCAGATGTTCTACCTCTCAGCGGCGTTCCCGGCGGTGGGCATACTCCTATTGGTTTTCCTCGCCCCGAAGGTGCCGAGGAGGGCCGCCTCGGCTGAAGGCGCGTCAGAGGTGGGCACGGTGGATTCCCTGAGGATGATAGTCAGGAACAGGAACGTGATGCTCCTCAGCTACTGCAGGGTGTCCTTCAGCGCGGCGCAGGCCATCTTCATCGCCCTCTTCAGCATCTACGCGGTGCAGCAACTCGGTATAAGCGAGTCGACGGTGGCCCTCCTCTTCACCGTGAGGGGGTTCAGCAACACGTTGTCGAGGTTCCCCGCCGGCAGGATCAGCGACTCCATCGGGAGGCGCACGCCGATGCTGGCAGCCTACGGGCTGCTCGTTGTAAGCTTCGCCGTCATCGCGCTCTACGAGAGCGTGTTCATGATGGGGGTGGCGCTGGCGCTGTACGGGCTGTGCTGGGGGACGAGGGCCGTCTCGGAGTGGGCGTTCCTCACGGACCACGTGGAGCCAGAGATAAAGACCATATCCATCAGCTACCTCTCAAGCGTCTTCGGGTTCGGCTCCACCGTAGGGAGCCTCGCCGCCGGCTTCCTGACGACCCTGTTCCCGTACTCGACGGTCTTCCTCTTGGGGGCGGCTCTAAACCTCGGCGCCATCCCCGCGGTGCTCTCTATGAAGCGGGCCCGGCGTTGAGGCTGTTCATCTTCTCGACGATTACGGTGTACGCCTCGTCCGGGTCGCTTACGCCCTGGACCATGCGCTCGAAGGGGCAGTAGATGCTTCCGTCCTTCATCTTTATGTGGTCGACGAGCTCCTCGTACTTGGTCGACAGGCCATGCTGGTCTAGAACCTGTTTGCCTGGCCGGCTGAGCACCTGCGCGTGCGTCTCGGCTGCCTCGCTGTAGAGTATGAGGAGGGCGGCGGCTCTGCCTACTATCTTGTCCACCATCACCGTGCCGCGGAGGGCTTCGCCGTGAATCTCTATGGCCTCCAGGTGGGGCCGGATGCCTTTGCTTGCGCTCTGGAATATGAGGCGGCCGCCCTTGTAGATCATCAGGCTGTTCCCGGTGTTGTCCAGCTCCTCAAGGTAGCCGTTCATGTTCCTGTAGCAATGGCGGCCGTTGTTTTTATTGGTTAGGGATTATGGTGCGGCTTGGAGTCGTCCGGGTTCTCCAGCGTTTGGATTAGTTCGTAGAGACGGACGAGGAGACCCTGTCTGAGCCTGTTCCTTGTGTTGCCCCAGATGCGGGAGAATGGCTCTATGGAGTCTCGTCTTGCCGTCTCGAAGATGTTCGTCTTCAGCATCTCCATGTTGGCTATCAGTGGCTCCGTCACTTTGGTGTGGTTGTCCTCGACGTACTCGGTTATCTCCTCGTGGATGGAGTAGGCCAGCGCGATGAGGGTCCAGAGTAGGAAGCTGAGGCCTGGGATTACCCCTGTCCCTGTCCTTATACCGTGGTACATCACTGAGAGTGTCAGCAGGGAGATTATGACGGTGATGGTGCCTGCGACAGACTTCCGCGTTACCTTGATCTGCATGTGTAAGGCTTGTTCAAGCTTGGTTATGAAGGGCTGGAACCATGAAATCGGATTACTGGATTATTTCTCGAGTATCGAGAGCTTAAGCTGCTTCACGCCCCGGGTTACCGCCAAAGACCCTGCCAGGCTCTTTATGTGAGACGCGGGGCCCTCGACCGCAAGGATCTCAAGACAGTTATCGTGATCTATGTGGACGTGGGTCGACGACGATATTATGCCAAGGTGCTCGTGCTGCAGATGGTTGAGCTCCCCCACCAAGCCACTCACGTGGTGGTCATACACCAACGTGATCGCCCCCACGACCTCGCCCGCCCCCTCACCCCACTTATGTTCTGAGAGGAAGCCCCTCATAGCCACCTGGACAGCCGTCGACCTGTTGTAGCCGAGGCCCTCGATGGTCCTGTCGAACTCCTCCAGCAGCCCGGGGTCCACTGAGACGCTGAAACGTGAAACACCCACCATGAATCCTCAGACGAGTTACCGGGAAACCAGTATAATATTCTAGTGCTCGAAGCTCAGAGTTTTTCACCGCCACCGTGTTACAGGAGACAACCTGGGTAACATCTAAAAGAGTCCGCGGCGCAACAAGCCACATGCACGAGTGGGCGCTAGTAGAAGGAGTCATAGCGACGGCCGCGAGGTTCGCAGAGGAAAACGGTATCACAGAGGTGACGGAGGTCGTCGTCGTGGTAGGCGAGCTCCAGCAAGTAGAGCACGAAGTACTGGAGTTCGCCTTCGAGAACCTAAAGACCCCGCTCTTCAAGAACGCCAGATTCGTACTCGAGAGCCAGCCAGCCAGGTTCAAGTGCAGGAACTGCGGAAACGAGTGGGGCTTCACCAGCGAAGGCATGACCGAGGACGTCAGCGAGGCCATCCACTTCGTCCCCGAGATGGCCCACGTCTACATAAAGTGCAGCGAGTGCGGAAGCCCCGACTTCGAGGTAGCGGAAGGCCGCGGCGTCTGGCTAGCCACCATCAAAGGAGTCAAGGGCGATGAGTGACCCCCGGATCGCCATCATCGAGAAAAGGTTCCAGAAGGTACGCAGGGTCATCGCCGTCAGCAGCGGCAAGGGCGGCGTCGGCAAGAGCATGATAGCCACGGCCCTCGCCCTGAGCCTCAAGGACAGGGGTCACAGCGTAGGTCTCCTGGACCTCGACTTCACGAGCCCAGCCACCCACGTCATACTCGGCGTGGAAGGCCTGTACCCCGAGGAGGAGTACGGCATCGTGCCCCCCATGGCCCACGGCCTCAGGTACATGAGCATCACCCACTACAGCGTCGACGAGCCCACGCCCCTCAGGGGAGAAGACGTCTCCAACGCCATCATCGAGCTCCTCGCGATAACGAGGTGGGGGGAGCTGGACTGCCTCGTCGTAGACATGCCCCCCGGCATAGGCGACGCCACCCTCGACACCATAAGGCTCATACCCAGTATCGAGTTCATCGTGGCCACGACCCCCAGCAGGGTCGCGTTCCAGTCGGTGCGGAGGCTACTCGTCCTCCTCAAGGACCTGAGGGTGCCAATCATAGGCGTCTGCGAGAACATGGTAATGAATCCTGGAGGCTACGTCAGGGAAGAGGTCGAGAGGCTCGGCCTCGAATACCTGGCCTCAGTCGCATACGACGAAGAGGTCGAGGAGGCCCTGGGAGACCCCGAGGCACTGAGGAAGACCCGGTTCTACAAGGAGCTGGATGAGGTCTCCCGGCGCCTATAGCTACCTCTCTTTTATGAGCGTGGCGACCAAGAACGCCGCAGCGCTCAGCGCCGCGAAGAAGTAGAACACGTGGTTTAGTGAGTAGTTGACGGCGAGCCACCCCGCGATGGCGGGGGTGAAGAACCCGACGCCGTACTTCAGCGTGAAGTTGACGCCGTAGGTGACGCCCACCGTGTCCTTGTGGGAGACGTCCCCTAGGAGCGCGTTCATGGGGCTCTGGGTCACGAAGAACGCGAAACCCAGCACCACCACCAGCCCCGCCAGTATCAACAGGTTGCTAGGCGCCAGCGTGAGAGCCACCAAGGACACGGCGAAGAGGCCGTAGCCGAAGAGAAGCAGCTTCTTCCTGCCCAGCCTGTCGCTGAGCGTCCCGCCGATGATCATCGCGAAGGCGCCCACGGTGTACTTGAGGGTCGATAGACCGCCCGCGATGACCAAGGCCACCATCTTGACGTCGGTGATGTACACCATGATAAAGTAGCTAACGCCCGTCCACAGCATGCCGCTAACCACCACGATGACGAAGGTGAGCAGCAGGGTCCGCCTCTCAGCGGTGGCGAACATCCGCCTCACGGTCTCCACGGGGCCCTTCCTCAGCTGAGTCGGATCCACCTCGCAGGCGATGTCCTGGATGACTAGCAGGTCGACGGCTGCAATGGCGAGGCCGACGACGCCCCATAGGATGAAGGTCATCCTCCACCCGAAGCTGGCGCCGAGGATGCTCGAGGTAAGGAAGCTGATAGCCATGCCCATGTCGCCTCCGAGGCCCTGGTACCCCATGTAGCGGCCCCTCATATCGTCGCTGACCAACGCCATGTGGGCGTAGCCGCATGGGTGGTATAGGCTCGCGCCGATGCCGAGTATTATCATGCCGACGGCCGCCACCGGGACGCTGGGGGAAAGACCCACTAGGATGGAGGCGCCGCCGCACAGCACCATGGAGGCGGCGATTAGGAGCCTCTTGCTGTACTTGTCGGCGATGAAACCCACGGGGAGGCTGAACCAGCCGTAGAACAGCGAAACCAGGGACGCCAGCATCCCCACTGTCCCTATGTCGCCCAGGTCTCCCT
Organism: Candidatus Bathyarchaeota archaeon; assembly: GCA_020697635.1. Lineage (GTDB taxonomy): Archaea > Thermoproteota > Bathyarchaeia > TCS64 > TCS64 > RBG-16-57-9. The sequence continues at coordinate 2,039 of JAEHCT010000056.1, read as the reverse complement.
GCAGTATCGGTATCATCGCGGGCAGCAGAATCAGGTACCCGTGCATTATGCCGTGGCTCCCGGAGATGGCTATAATGCTTCTGTCTTGACCGTTCATGTCTGCGTCCTCAGATTCCAATACCAGAACACACCTTCGTATTTAATCCTAATCTAAGGTTGGTGAGTTCTGCAAAGGTTATTATTGGATGCTTCAGATGGCGATTTGGATGAGCTTCCTGAAGCGGCCCTCGGAGAACTACTGCCCCGGCATCTCGGACTACGTCAGGCCCACGGTCGGGTACGAGAAATGTGAAGAGTGTGGAGGCAGGGTCGAGCTCTGGAGCGACGAGGTCGAGGGCGTCTGCCTAGACTGCGGCGCGAAGCACAGGAAGAAGGAGGAGACCCCGAGCTGCCTAGAGTACTGCGACTACGCAAACGTCTGCAAGGGCATCATCATGTCGAGGCGTAGGGCGAGCGGATAACGGGGTCAACGCGTCGTTAACTCGGGGGATGCAAGTTGCGCGGTGTGACACGCGTCTTATGCTATGCTTGGTCACGGTTCAGGCGTTGATCTGGCGTCACCGCCTAGTTAGTTTTATATACTGAGAGTAACCACGGGCGCGTCAAATTTTAATAAAATATCTTCAATTAATGGGTGAGGAACTGTGTCAGCATCAAAGCTCAAGAACCAGATCGGCGTAATGCTCCTCGAGAAACCCATGAGCCTCAAAGAGGTAGCAGAGGTCATGGAGATCAAGGAAAAGAAGGCCTACAGCCTCCTCAAGTCCATGTTCCAGAAAGACCGCGTCGCCGGGTTCAAGGACGCGGACGGCGTCAGAAGGTACCGCGTCACAGAGGAAGAGGCAGAGAAGGCAGCCAAGAGGAAGGCCCGCGCCGATAAGAAGGCAGCCAAGTAGAGGCGCCGCATACTGTTTTTAGGCACCCGTCCCCCAGAGAACCCCATGCCTGGTTACGGGATAAGCCACGAGTCGGGGACACTGAAACGGGTGATGGTTCACCACCCCGGAAGGGAGCTGGAGCTCGCCAACAGAGACCCCGAGGCACACCACTTCGAGATGCCTGTAGACACGAAACGCTTCATAGGCGACCACAAGCAGCTCATAGACGCCCTGGAGGAGGCGGGCGTAGAGGTCCTGAAGGTCAGGGAGCTGGTGAAGGGTAACGACGAGGCCTACGCCGAGTCCTTCCAGTGCCCCAACCTGGTATTCGTGAGAGACAGCAGCACCATGACGGACGACGGTGCGTTCCTGTTCAGGATGGGCCTCCCCACGAGGCGAAGGGAGACACCCGTCATCGAGGCGGCCCACGAAGCGAACGGCATACCAATTGCGCTTGAGATGAAGGAGCCGGACACCTTCGAGGGAGGCGGCTTCGCGTTCCTGGAGGGAGGCACGGCTGTAGCCGGGCTCTGCGAAAGATCCACCCAGGGAGCCCTAGACCAGATGGGCGACTACCTTCTAGGCAACAGGCTGGTGGATCTCTGGGTATCCCTCGACATGCTTGAGGGATGCATTCACATCGACGGCGAGTTCGCCGAGCTCCCGGGGAAGGTGGCTATCAGTTACGCGCCAGTGCTCGATAACGTTACAGCCCACTTCAGGACCGCTAAGGAGTCGTGGGAGGGCGGCTACACCGAGTGGCTCAGGGAGACCGGGTGGGACATAGTCGAGATCACCAAGCAGGAGTACTGGGGCATGGCGGCCAACTTCCTGACGGTGGACAGCGATCTCGCCATCCACTACACGGGCAACCCGCGCGTGATGAAGGAGGTCAAAGAGCGTGGCATCGACGTCGTCCAGATACCGGGCGACGAGATGAAGAAAGGGATGGGCGGCATCCACTGCATGACTTGCCCCATCCTCAGGGTTTAGCCGAAGACGCTGGCTAGGAGCCGTCCAGTACCTCGGATTCGTCTTCCTCGTCGCCGTAGATGAGGCGCAGGTCCTCGAAGGTGAGCTTGCCGCCGTTCTCCATCTTCTTGAGGGCCTCCTGCCGCATGGCCTCCATGCGCTGCCGTGCGGACATCTTCCTCCTCTCGG
>JAEHCT010000055.1 GCA_020697635.1 Candidatus Bathyarchaeota archaeon | reverse complement strand
TTTATCAGTGTGCCGTCGAGGTCGAAGATCACTGCATCGACGTTTGGCTTCAAGTCCAGTGTCTCATAAGGCTCATCGTATTTAGGGGGTCTTCTATGGGCCGTGGTTCTTGTTCAATATTATAGATTCACAATCTCTTTTAGCGGGGCTCCGGTGGTTGACTCAGCCGGCTCAAGGAGATGCATGCGTCATGGATGCAGGAGACTACAGGGTACTCCTAGTGGATGACAACGTGAACGACGCCAAGATCATCAAGAAGTACTTCCAGATGCACAGCGAGGCCATCACCCTAGACTACGCGCCCAACGCTGAAAGCTGCTACAGGAAGCTGATAGAGCAGGTATACGATCTCCTCATCATCAATTACACTCTCCCCGACAGCACAGGCGTCGAGATCGTGAAGGAGCTGAGGGAGATAGACGTGTTCGCCCCCATCATCGTGGTCGCGAGGGAGGACGAGGCGGAGAAGGCCGTCGAAGTGGTCGAAGCTGGCGCAGACGACTACGCGGTTAAAACGTCTCAGGGCCTCAGGGGTCTGTCCGGTCAGGCCGAGAGACACGTTGAGGAGTACCGTAAGAAGTTCCTCACCAACGAGAAGTTCAAGGAACGTAGGTTCGAGCTATACCGGAACAAAAATGTCTATGGTCTGCTGTCGACGCTCCATAACCGTAACCTTAGGCATGTCGCCCCGGTTGTACACACCATCCACGGCTATAACACTGACCGGGTACCTGGCGTCGTGTCCGGAGATAGGATGCAGAAGATCCTCAACATACTGACCCACTACAGAGTGCTCCACAAAACGAAGATAGGGATGAGGATGGTGTGCCCCGGCTGCGGCTCTGACGACGTCACCTCCCTGTTCAGCTGCCCAAACTGTGGCAGCGACGTCTTCGAAAAGACGAGGACCCGCTACGTCTGTGAAGGCATCTGCGGGGAGAGGTTTGCCGATCTGAAGAGGGTTTACAGCTGTAACCTGTGCAGGGAGAGGTTCCAGGAGAAAGACCTTCTCTTCGACCCCGTGTACATCTACTCCGTGAACGATGAACTCAAGCCTGAGATAGGTGAATCAATCCAGAGCATCAGGGACACGATCAAGAGGCACACGATAACGGCGTCAGAGAAGAAGCCTGAGATGAAGACGGTCAGTAACCAGTAGTGGAGCCCCGGGCGGGATTTGGACCCGCGGTCTTTTGCTTACCAAGCAAACGCTTTAACCAGGCTAAGCTACCGGGGCGCGACTGCAAACTATGGATACAGGGCCCTGTTTTTTAATTTTGCCCCTCAACATATTGATTCAGGTAACACACAAATTATCTTGAACCAACTCATAGAGGGATCCAGTGTAGATGTGTTACTCCACGGGAACGAAAAAAGATAAAACCGTTGCTACATAAAAAACAAGCGTTTTTAGGCGCTCGTATAAAACCAGTTCTAACCATCAAGCCACTTTTACTGACCTGTCCGGAAATAAATTTGGGGTAAACACTGCAATGCTTATATATGCCGAAATTATATTATTTGGTGGTCTGAGAAATAATGATGGCGGTTAACATACGCCGATCGTATATCGGCAAACTCATCCAAGCGTCAAAACTGGAGGCGGCACAAAGGAATAAAGAGATCGAGACTATAGACCTAATCCTTAAGACTGGAAAAAAACTGTATCCGCTACTCCCACGCGACGAGCTGCATGAGATGTGCAGCACAGCCCTCTGGATGATCCTCAATGAGCCCGAGCCTCAGACCCAGCAGACCACGTTACTCGTCCACCTCTAACCCGGCGAGCTCCATAGTCTTAATAATGTTACCCACGTCAGTCCTCCTCTCATCCATAGGCGTCTCCATCACCATCGGAACCTCCCTGAGCACGCTGTTCAGAATCATCCTAAATCCTTCCTCGCCTATGTTTCCCAGTCCGATGTGCTCGTGTCTGTCCAGCCTGGAGCCGAGCGGGTCCCTCGCGTCGTTCAAGTGGACGAGGTGAAGCCTCCCGAGGCCCACGTGTTTGTCCAGCTCGTCCAGGGCCTCGGATAGCCCTTGCCGCGTTGCTATGTTGTAGCCCCTCGTGTAGGCGTGACACGTGTCCAGGCAGACTCCCACATTGTCAGACTCGGCTCTCTCGATGATCTGGCTTATCTCTTTGAACGTGGAGCCCACCTCGTTCGTTTTCCCCGACGTGTTCTCCAGCAGTATGGTGGGCGTCTCATCGAAGACGGCGTTGACGTGGTTCAGCGCCTCGACGATCCTTTCTATGCCTCTATTCGGCCCTGAGCCGAGGTGGCTGCCGAGATGCGTCACGAGGTATCTTACCCCGAGCCGGTTGCACTTCCTTATCTCCGCTGTTAGCGTGTCTACCGACTTGCGGTGGTTCACGGGGTTGGGTGTGCTGAGGTTTGGGAGGTAAGGCATGTGGCTGAACACCGGGTCTATGCCGGTCTCCCGCAGCCTATCCTTGAACCTCTTAACCTCCTCCTCTCTCAGCTCCCTGTGCTTCCACATCCTAGGGCTCTGGGTAAATATCTGGAACGTGGTGCAGCCGATCACGTCGGCTCGGTCAACCGCCTTGTCCACTCCGCCCCGTATGGAGACGTGAAAGCCCAGCTTCACAGACAACTGATCGACACTTAGATAGTTAAAATAATGGAAAGAAGGTTTAGGCGTGCTTCTTGATGGCCTTCTCCAGGATTCCTAGGCCGGTCTCCAGGTGCTCGTCCTCGATGGTGAGCGGCGGGTGAAGCCGTATGGCGTTGTTGTATAGCCCCGCCTTCAGCGTCATGAGGCCGTTCTTCAGGCACTCCTTCATGACGGCGCTGCTGGTCTCGGGGTCAGGCTTCTTGGATTTCCTGTCCTTGACGAACTCCATGGCTAGCATGGGGCCGAGGCCACGGACTTCGCCTATGGGCTCATACTTGCTGTGGAACTCGTCGAGGCGTTTCCTTAGCTTTTTGCCCAGCTTCGCCGCCTTGTCCACTATCTTCTCCCGTTTGATGATCTCGATGACTTTGAGGGCCGTGGAGCAGGCTACGGGGTTTCCTCCGAAGGTGCCTCCCAGGCTGCCCGGGTAGATGTCCTTCATGAGATCGTCCCTGGCGACTACTGCGCTGAGGGGGAGGCCACTGGCTATAGCCTTCGCCATGGTCATTAGGTCAGGCTCCACGCCGTAGTGCTCGATGGCCCACATCTTGCCCGTACGGCCGAAGCCCGTCTGGACCTCGTCGTCGATGAGCATGATGCCGTGCTCCTCGCAGAGCTCCTTAAGCATCGGCAGGAAGTCCTTGGGCGGGTCGATGAAGCCGCCCTCGCCCTGCACCGGCTCCGTGATGACGGCGCCGACGGTGCCGGGGTCCACCTGGGTCTTGAATATGTTCTTCTCGATGTGGTGGATGGCCGCCTTGCCGCACTCCTCCTTGTCGTCCGTGCCCCAGGGGCAGCGGTACGAGTAGGGGAAAGGCGTGAAGTAGACGCCGGGGACGAAGGGTTCGAGCCCCACCTTGTAGGGGTCCCATTTGCCGGTGAGGGTCAAGGCCATGTAAGTGCGGCCGTGAAAGCTGTTCTCGAAGCTCAGTATGTTCTTGCGTCCAGTGCTCTGGCGCACGATCTTGACGGCGTTCTCCACGGCCTCCGAGCCGCTGTTCAGCATGAGGGCACGCTTCTTGAAGCCCCCGGGGGTGATCTCGGTGAGCCTCTTTGCCAGGGTGACGTAGGGCTCGTAGTTGGCGACGTGTATGCAGCTGTGGATGAGCTTGCCTGCCTGGTCGCTGATGGTCTCGACGATCTCGTCGACGCAGTGCCCGAGGCTGGTCACGCCTATGCCCGAGGTGAAGTCCAGCAGCGTGTTGCCGTCGACATCTGTTAATATGCAGCCTTTTGAGGCGGCTATGCTCACCGGCTGCACTAGGTAGACGCCCGGCGGCACTAGTTCGCTGCGCTGATCGATGAGCGCCTGGGACTTTGGCCCAGGTATGGGTGTGACAACGTTAGGAACTTTAGCCATATTCCATCGGCATAAGGTAACGGGTAGGGTTAATAACCCTAACGAATCTCCGAGGCATCAACTACCGACGCCTTGGGTTCCCTGACGAAGAGCAGTATTATGGGAATGGACAGCGCCTCCAGTATGCTCCCCACTAAAAGCAGTTTACTGGGGTCACGGTCATATAGGTATCCGCCGATGAGTGACCCGGGAAGCCCTATGACGCCGCTTATAGTGCCCATGAGTCCCATGATCTTCGCTCGATCTTTAGACGGCACGATGTCGGCGATCAACGCTTGCCAAGCTGGACCGCCCATGTAGCCTCCGCCTCTAAGCCTGCCTCCTCCTAGTCCGCCGGCGACGCCTATGACGCCATAGGCCATCAACAACTGGTTGTAGTCTTTAAACAGGTATAGACTCAAGCTGTCGAATGGTCCTAGTCCTCTCGCTAGCAGAATCATAGGCACCCTCCCGAATCTATCGGCTATCATCCCGCTTATGAGATACAGTGGCACCGAGATGCCCATGGCGAGACTCTGAAGCATCCCGTACTGCGTCTTGGTGAGACCTGCCACGTTTATAGCGTAAGGCGTGAGGAAAGTCCAGGTCATGCGCATGGCGAATCCACCGACGACGGCGACCCCCAACATAGCGTATATGGTGCGAGGCTGGTTTCTGAAGGTCTTCCAGAGGTCCTTACCCATGAGGGGTGACTCGGTTTTACCTGTGCCGGAGTTCACAAGAGTCTCCTTGATCACTATGGCTCTCACGATGGTGACTACAATCATGGCCCCTGTGAACATGAGAAGGCCGTATCTAACGGCGCGTCCGAGCCCAAACATGTCGAAGTAGTAGCCGCTCACAACCGGCATGAATATCTGAGGCACGCTTGTAAACATCCTGTAAGCGCCGAAGGCTGATCCTCTTCTCTCCTTTGGTAAGGACTCAGATATGATGGCGTTGAAGGCGGGCCCGTAGAGACTCGACATCGAGTTCAGTATGAGTCCGGGGACCACCATCTGCCACGATTTTGCGAAGAACATCAACAGCGGCGCAATGGTCCTCAACGCGGTCCCGAAGACGATGACTTTCTTTCTTCCGATCCTGTCGGCTATTATTCCTCCAGGAAGCTGGAAAAGTATCTGGCTCGTGTTCTGGATGGCGGCGAGCATTCCGACGATTAACACCGGCGTCTTCAGCTCTTCCAGGAGGTATAGGCTCCACCATAGCTCCCAAAGACCGTTGAAGACTTGATAGAGCATGTTGGTGGACCCGATGGCTAGGATGTTGCGGTTTGAGAATACTTCCCTGAGTATTGAAGCCACTACTAGTCTACCTATTTAGAGTTGGCGTATCATCTCTACGATCGTTTATAGTCTTTATGCCTAGGTGAATTCAATCTCAGGCTGGGTACCAAGGATTCATTGGAGATGATAGATGAATAGACCATAATTGTTAATATTCTTCATGTGAACGCGGTTGCCGGAAGGAAGTGGTAGCGTAAAGGTCAGTCTCCAAGTTTTTTGAAAACTTCTCTGGTCTTCGTATACCCTTCACTCCTTCCACATTAAAATAAAAAGTGAAACCTGTTTTCTTGCCCGACAAAGAAAATGATGGTTATGGGATGAAGAGGGCTAGCACAGCCTTCTCGGTGTGCATCCTGTTCTCGCCCTGGTCGAAGACCGCGCTCTGGGGGCCCTCTATGACGCTGTCAGTCATCTCCTCGCCTCGGTACCCGGGTAGGCAGTGCATGAAGATGGCGTCCTTCTTGGCCAGCTTCAGGGTCTCGTCGTTGACTTGATATTTGGCGAAAGCCTTCTTCCGCTCCTTGATGTCCTTATGGCCCATGCTGTGGAACGTGTTGGCGTAGACCACGTCGGCCCCGCTGAAAGCCTCATCCAAGTCGTCGGTGACGACCATCTGGGAGCCGCCGTCGGCCGCGTGCTCCATGGCGAACTTGGTGATCATCTCGTTTGGCGCCCAGCCCTTAGGGACCGCCACGTAGCAGTCCACGCCCATGAGGCTGCTACCCACCATCAGGCTCTGGCAGACGTTCCATGGATCGCCCACGTAGGCCATCTTGAGGCCCTCCAGCTTGCCTTTGTGCTCCCTCATGGTGAGCATGTCCGCGAGACCCTGGCACGGGTGTGTCAGGTCGGTCAGGGCGTTGATGACTGGGCTGTCCATGTACTCGGCGTACTCCTCAACGACATCCTGACCGTAGGTCCTGATGACGAGGCCGTCGCAGTACCTGTCCAGGATGCGGGCGGTGTCCTTGATGGGCTCGCCCCTGGCGAGCTGCATGGTCTGCGGCGTGCTGTAGAAGCTCTGCATTCCGAGGTGGGCGATGGCCGCCTGGAAGCTGAACCGGGTGCGCGTGCTGTGTTTCTCGAAGACCATGGCTATGGTGCGGCCCCTGAGGTGCTCGTGGGGCTGCTTCATCATTCGCATGCGTTTGAGGTCTGCGCTGACGTCGAGTATGTATTTGATCTCTTCCTTCTTCCAGTCCATAAGGGTGAGGTAGTCCTTCCCCTGGAATCTGTCCTTAAAGCTCATCTAGATTCAAGAAAAATAGAAGGAGGTTTGTGTGTTTAATACTATCGTTTACCCTGTTTGGGACATTTTCTCCTTGAATTGTCTCGTCCTGAGGTACCTTTCCTCTAGGAACTCCTCTTCCCTGAACAGAGCGACCATGTCGTTGAAGCCAAGCTGGTAGAACGTCTTCTTGGTCAATTCCTGTAGCGCCTTGTGGTGCCGCTTCTCGTCGTCTCGCCAGCTTTCCAGAAGCATCTTCAGCCCTTTAGTCTCGTTGATGACCGGCATCCCTAGGACCTTGTTAGATATCTGAACGGCCTCCGCCTCCAGCTCAAGATGCTTCACGAGGCTCTCCTTGAGGTCCTCCTTGTCCTCCATGAGCACGTCCTCGCCTTCGATAACTTCTATCACTGCCTGCAAAATGTTGATGTGGCGCTGGCTGTCCAGCTTGAACATCTGCATGACCCTTTTTAGAGCCTTGTTCTCGGTGCCGTCTTCATACTCCTCGTATAGACCGACGAGCTGTCCTTCGATCTCAAGCTGCTCCGTGAGGATTTTCACTATCTCTTGTTTCTGCTCCTTCTCCCACGCGTCTACCGCGGTCAAATCCATCACTATTTCGTTGTAAGGAAGTTATATCAACCTGATGCTAGACTGGTAATTGTTCGTGCTTAATCCGCCACCCATCGCTGGGACAACGGTATTAACGTGGTTACCTGTAAGCTTCGAGGAACGTGGTCACCACCCTGAGCAGAGGCCCTACCTCCCACGAGTAGCAGCCGAGGTTGTGGCCGTACATCTCCATGTAGACGTGCCTGGCGTCCGGTATTCGCTCAAGCGCGTACTCTACCTCGTCGTCCGCCAGTATGGCCCCCTTCTCCATGTTACCCTGGATGAGGAGCACAGGGCACTGGATTCCGTTGATGAGCTTCGGGTCGTAGCCCTCCATCACGTGCTCGTACGCGTCGTCGTCATCCCCTCCCTTCGCCCACGGCGTCAACACCTCCGGGTCGAGCGCCCGTAGGTAGAGCGTCTTGACCAGGATCGATATGCAGCCCAGCCCGTCCCCGTCCCTGCCCGGCTCCCTCCATGGTATCTTGATGGGCATCTCCGCTACCTCCCTCACAAGCTCGTTCAGAGGCAGGTC
>JAEHCT010000054.1 GCA_020697635.1 Candidatus Bathyarchaeota archaeon | reverse complement strand
GCCTGAGGCTGCTCAGGGTGGCCGTGGCGTCGACTGCCTCGCCCGGAACGGGTCCAGGGTCTCTCCCGTTTCCGAGCCACCAAGGTTCACCTCACCAGAGACCCGCAGCCACCCCGACAAACTACGCACGCCGGCCAGAACCGGGGTAGAACAGCTTCAGAACCAGAACCCAAACCAGCCTAAAAAACGCGCCAAACACACCGCACCCCAGCACAGGGGGGAGGGGACCCACCACACACACAGCAGACGGCGCCCACGCCGAGACAGCCTTACTTTTCGCGGAAGTTATTTCTAATACACCTCACAGATACTAGCTAGGCGATTCTATGGTTTACGGTTGGTCCGGGAAGACCCTGCAGGTGGACCTCTCGACAGGGAAGGTATCCACAGCCCCATGGGACAAGGACGCGAAGAGGTTCCTCGGCGGCAGAGGCGGGAACGCCTGGCTATTCTGGAAGCACAGCAAGGCGAACCAGGGCCCCTACGACCCTGACGCCCCCGTCATTTTCGGCTCGGGGGCCTTGGCGGGCACGGGGCTCATAGGCACCTCCAGGATGGAGGTGACGGTGGTCTCCGCGGCGAAGACGGAGAGCAACAGCCTCGGCAACGTGGGCATGGGCAGCAGCTGGGCGCCCGAACTCAAGTTCGCGGGGTACGACAACATCGTGGTCAAGGGCAAGTCTGAGAAGCCCGTCTACCTCTACGTCTACAACGACGAGGTGGAGCTCAGGGACGCGTCAGGCGTCTGGGGGAAGGGCACCTTCGACACGGAGGCCTTCCTCAGGGAGGATGTGGACGACGAGGACGCCCAGGTGGCAAGCATCGGGCCCGCGGGCGAGAACCTAGTGGTCCAGGCCACGGTGGAGCATGGGTACAGGAGCGGCACGCCCGTGGGGGCGTCGGTGGGCGCCAAGAAGCTGAAGGCCGTCGTGGTACGGGGCACGGGCGCCGTCAACGTCTACGACCCTGAGGGGATACTTGAGCTCAACAGGCGGCTCGTGGAGACTGTTAAGGAGACTAAGAAGAGGCTGGGGGAGGCCATTCCCCGCAGCGATGGAAAAGACGCGTACCTCCAGGGCTTCCTCGTGGGCGACGCGGGGGTCGTCGGCAACTATGAGAGCCACGCCTGGAGGGATCGCCCCGACGTCAAGAAGGCGTACGAGGAGAACTACCTGGGAGAGTACTTCGAGAAGAACGTCGGGTGCTTCGGCTGCCCGTTCCCGTGCCAGCCCCTCTTCGACGTCCCCGGCGTGGGCGCGTGCATCTGGAGGTGCTACCCCACCTACTGGCCGTGGAAGCTCTGGATGACCGACCTGAGCGCCGCGTTCAAAGGCACGCGGATGATGACCGACATGGGGATGGACAGCAAGGAGGTGGCCACCATCGTCAGCTGGCTCATGCACCTCTACGAGATGGGCGTGGTCTCGGAGAAGGACCTGGACGGCGTCCCCTTCGACAAGGGAAACCCGGAGGCCCTGTTCGAGACCGCCCGCAAGATGGCCTACAGGGAAGGCTACGGCAACGTGCTGGCGGAGGGTCCCATCGCCTTCGCCCAGAAGCTCGGCAAGAAGGCGATGGACTACCTCTACCACAACCAGGGCATGACCATGAGGACCTTCGAGTTCAGGGCGGAGCCGGGCACCGCCCTCGGCGAGGCCATATCCGCAAGAGGCAACAGCCTCCGAGCCACCACTTACCACGTGGTCCTCTGGGACAAGCCGGCCCGGGACGAGTATGAGGGCGTTGACCCCAAGGAGCGGGACGACAGCTACGCGTGGAGCAAACAGATGTTCGGCACCGAGAAGGCGATAATGGCCACGGAGTACGAGGGCAAGCCCGCGGCCCTCATCTACGAGATGAACGGCGCAGCCATTGCGGACAGCCTCGGCTACTGCGTCAGCATGATCAGGCCCGGACGCGTGGGGGCCCCTGGCAGCCAGTTCGGCGACGCCAGCTACCAGTTCGCGGCCGAGAGGTACGCCGCCGCCACGGGGATACCCACAGACGAGGCCGCCCTCTTCGAGGCGGCAGAGAGGGTCTGCAACATCGAGAGGGCTATCGTCGTACGGGACGGCCGCACCCGAGCAACGGAGACGCTGCCCGACTTCTTCTTCGAGAACCCCGTGCTCGACGGCCCCCAGCAGGGGAAGAGGCTGGACAGGAAGCTCTTCGAGAAGATGAAGGACGAGTACTACGCCCTGAGGGGCTGGGACACCGAGACGGGGCTGCAGAAGGAGGCGACGCTGAAGAAGCTTGGGATGGCGGACGTAGCCAAGGAGCTGAAGAGTTCCAAGAAGCTAGCCCCGAGGAGGAAGGAGGGATAGCCTTGGAGAAGGTGCTGCAGGTAGACATAGAGAAGTGCGTCGGCTGCCACATGTGCGAGGTGGCTTGCAGCCTCAAGAACACGGGCAGGGTCCAGCCCAGCAGGTCACGGATCAAGATCATCGGCTACGAGAAGAGGGGCGGATACCACAACTTCATCCCCATGGTGTGCCAGCAGTGCACCACGCCCCTATGCATGGAGGCTTGCCCCACCAACGCCATCAGCAGGGACGCCGAGACGGGCGCCATGGTGGTGGACGAGGACGCTTGCGTAGGCTGCAGGGTCTGCAACATGGTGTGCCCCATAGGCGGCGTCAGCATCGACCCCGCCACCGACGTGGCCTACAAGTGCGACCTATGCGGCGGCGACCCGGAGTGCGTCAAGTACTGCTACCACGAGGCGCTGGAGTACGTGTCCAAGGACAGGATGGACGTGAGCCTGAAGCGGAGCAAGAGCGAGAAGCTCTCGGAGCTCTTCGCCCTCATGGAGAGCCTCAGGTAGATCCACCCTATTTTTCTATGATTCTCTGGGGGCCCGAGTAGACCCTCAACCGGCCGCCGCCCAGCGAGGTCAACGTGACCCTCGACGCCTCGGCCAGCCTCACACCCGAGACGAGGGGCACCGTCATCGACGCGATCACCGGCACCCCTACCCTGCACGCCTTCTGCACCATCTCGCCGGACTGGCGGCCGGTGCTGAGCAGCACGCACCCGTCGAAGGCGCCTCCCCTCAGCGCGTGGGCGCCTATCACCTTATCGACCGCGTTGTGCCTCCCCACGTCCTCCGCGAAGGCAAGCATATCGCCTTCCCCGCTACACAGCATGGCCGCGTGTGTCCCCCCTGTCCTCCTGTGGACGCTGCTCCTCGTGTTCAACGCTGTGATCATGTCCTTCAGGCGGCTGGCCTCCACCCGCAGGTCCGACGAGACCTCCGGCAGCCTGGTGAGCGATCTCTCCGCCCTGGGGCTGGAGGCGCAGGCGGTGACTATCAGGTTCATCATGCTCACCGACGCCTCACGGAGGTCCACGGCGCCCTTCAGCCGCACCTTGACGTCGCCGTCGTCAACCTCGACGAAGTCTATCTCCTCGACGGACTCTATGATGCCCTGGGTCAACAGGTAGCCTGCCGCCAGCTCCTCCCTCAACTCGGGAGTCGAGATGAGGGTGACGTGGTACTCGCCGTTGACGAATATGCACACGGGCTCGTCGAGGGCGAGCTCCTCCTCGGCCCCTATGGACGCCCGGTGCTCCCCGAGGCTTATGGATCGTATCCTCCTGCGTTCAGTCACCACCGGTGCTCACCCGCCGTACTGCTCCTTGATCTCCCGCCACCTGAAGCAACTGGTGAGGTGGTCGTTGACCATTCCCACGCTCTGCATGTAGGCGTACATGATAGTGGGGCCCACGAAGCTGAACCCACGCCTCTTCAGGTCCTTGCTGATGCGCTTGGAGAGGTCCGTCTCGGCCGTCATTTCCTTCCAGCTGGCGAACTCGTTCATTATGGGCCTGTGATCCACGTAGGCCCAGAGGTACTCGTCGAAGCTCCCGTACTCCTCCTGCACCCTGAGGAACGCCTTGGCGTTGGCAACATGGCTCATGATCTTGCGCCTGTTCCTAATGATGCTCGCGTCCTGCACAAGCTCATCCACTCTCTCCGGCGTGTACTCCGCGATCTTCAGGGGGTCGAACCCGTCGAAGACGCGGCGGTAGTTTTCTCTGCGCTTGAGCACCGTTGACCAGCTGAGCCCCGCCTGGACCCCCTCAAGCAGTATGAACTCATACAATACCTGGTCGTCGTGAACCGGGACACCCCACTCATCGTCGTGGTAGGCCCTGGCAAGGGGGTCCTTGTCGCCCCAGCACCGGTTCTTCCCGTCGGAAGTCATGGGTATACGGGGATGGCTCAGGATTTAACTTGTGAGCCGCCGCTACCCCTGTATAAGCTTCCTTACGGCCTCGGCCACGGCCTCCTTGTCATCTACCTCGACCATCACCTTGCTGTACCGGTGATCCCTGAGTTTCAGGGTGACGACCTTGTCACCGTCCTCCATGTAGTAGAAAACCATGCCGTCCCTAGTGCCGAAGCTGCCCATCCGGGGGTACTTGCAGCTCACCTTGGCGGTGGAGACGCTCTCTATATGCTCCATGGGTAGTGTAAACCCGTCAGTCATCCCTAGCAGTTTCTCGTGTTCCTTGAACCTTATCCTGACGACGCCGCCTGATACCTCTACGTCCTCCATACGCGTTTTACATGTGTGGGGCTGCATAAGTTTTGTCTAGCTACGGTATATAACTGGCTAGAAACGCGTAACGTGTTTGAGAATAATAAAGGGGGATATGGTTTAGAGAAGTGCCAGGTATGTCACTATGTCGTCTATCTTCATCAGGACGTGTTCCTGAGCATCCGGGTCGGTGATCCAGTCTGGGCCCGTCCCGTCTGCCTTGTCTCTTATGCTGTTGAGCTTGTTTATGGCTCCGGCGTAGTCCTCGTACATTATCTTCTCGATCACCTCAGAGAGCATGCTTCCCAAGGCTTTCTTTCTCTGGGCGGGGTTGTTCTTGAAGGCCTCGTCAGGTAGATCTTGGATGTAGTCGTTGAGGTCTTGGACGGCTTCCTCGACGGTTACCACCACGACAACGTACGTGTCTGAGCCGGCGCCTCCGTCGTCGTCGGTGAAGGTCACCGTCACCGTGTAGGTGCCCGTCGAAGAGTACGTGTGCGAGGCGGTGCAGGAACCTGTAGAGTCTGGCGCCTCGTATTCCTCAGCCACCGTCCCAGATGCTATGGCTCCGTCACCGAAGTCCCAGGACACCGTGTGGGTGTCTAGCCAGCCGGGGTCCGTGAACACTGCAGCGAAGGTGATCTCATGTACCGACGGTAGAACGAACTGTGGGTTCGGCTGATCGGATGTCAGTGTGACTGCGGGCGCCACGTTGGCGACGGCGACGGTCAGGGTGTCCACCCCTACGCCTCCGTCGTCGTCGGTAACTGTCAGAGTCACAGGGTATACCCCGTTGTCTCCGTATTCGTGGGTCGGTGTAAGCGTCTCTGAAGCGGTCTGTCCATCGCCGAAGTCCCACTCGATGGTATGCGTGTCGGCGCCAGGGTCCGTGAAGCTCCCGGAGAAGCTCACCGTGTCTCCCTCGTCCACCGTCTGGTCGGGGCCAGCGTTGACGCTTGGAGGTACATTGTATACATATACAGTCAATGTGTCTTGTCCCACTCCGCCATCGTCATCGGTCACCGTCAACGTCACCGTGTATGCCCCGTTGTCTGCGTAGACGTGTGTCGGACTCAGAGTTCCAGAGACAACCGGTGAACCGTCGTCGAAGTCCCAGTCGATGGTATGCGTGTCGGCACCCGGGTCTGCGAAGCTGCCGGAGAAGCTTACTGTGTCGCCTTCGTCCACAGTCTGATCGCCGCCAGCGTTGACGCTTGGAGCTACGTTGAGTACCGTAACGGTGAACTCGTCGACGTCCTTGAACACGCCGTCGAAGACCTCAAGCAACACCTTCCCGGAGTAGTCGTCGTTCCATGTGTTACTCGCCGTGGCGGATGAAGACCAGCCGGTGTCCCAGAAGTCGTCTTCGTCGAAGTCCCAGCGATACTCCAGCGGGTCGCCGTCGCCGTCACTCGAGGAGGCCCCGCTGAACGCGACTGGGCTGCCTTCGTAGTCTATGTATGAGCCCCCGGCGTCTGCCTCAGGCCTGTCGCCGTCTCTGGGTTCGAGCGCCATTATGGCCTCGATGTACCAGCCGCCGCCGTAGTTGCTCATCTCCCAGCGGTCGTTGGTGTCGTCCCATTCGAGGTCGTAGAGACGAAGAGTGTTAGGCGGGGGAGCGGTTGAAAGCGATCCCTTGTTGTCGTCAGAGTCGGTGACCCAGATGCCAGTGTAGTAGTCGTCTTCAGCGCTGTCGTACCTGTAGCCCCAGACGGTTATCGCGTGTCCACCTGAGCCCCCGACGGGGCGTATGCCTATCGTAGTCATGATCCCGTCGTGTAGATACTCGTCGATGCGTTCCATTATCTCGTCTTGATCCCACTCCTCGTGGTAGTAAGTCGCCGCGCTTTCTGGTGACCAGAAGTTGCCTCCCCCGGAGACATCGATCCGGCTGTCGCCGGGATCGGTTCCGTCGAACCACCACTCCCAGCCGTATACCATGAAGCCGCCTCTGTCCACCCAGTGGTCCAGGAAGTGATCAAACATGTCGTCGGTATCGGTGAATGTTGACGTCACCCCCCAGCCGGTCCACTCAAGGGCGTTACTGGCGGCCGCCGCCCAGCACATGAGGTCATCGTCAGCGTTATCCGACGTCTTCTCTACGTCGTACCACCACCCGCCGTGATGGTCGAAAAGCATGTAGTCAAACTCTGTGATCAACTGGAAGGGTATCGTCGGTATGATGAATATGGGGTCAGGCTCCCATGGAACAACAGGCTCTAGTTCTATTATGATCGGAGTCCAGCCGTAATCCTCACTGTACGATGACTCTTCGTCGTGCCACGGCTCAGCGCCTGCGAGAGGCTGGCTTATCGTTGTTAATAGAAGCAGTGTGGCTAGCAGAAAAGAGATAGATACTAGTTTTTTTAACATTTTTATATTCATTTTTCTTACCTTTTTTGTGTGATTCTGTTGAAACTATCACGAAAGGTGTGATTGTTTACAGAATTCACATATTACAAGATATTTTCAACTATAAAAACTATGTTAAAACACAAAATACTTCTTTTTTAGTGAAAAATGTATATAATGATCCCCTCACCTAGTGCACACGGTGAAGATCGATGTATCACATTAACCCTCAGCTCGGCGTCCCCCATAATTACGTGCGCGTCTCTTCAGTCACCTTTTTCTTTTCGAAACCACCCGATATCAACATGTTCATCGATAAAAGGTCTTTAATAATCGGAGCATGCGTGGGAATGATCCTCGTCGGGGCGGCGGGACTTGTCAACGCGATGTCATATAAGAACAGGATAGACGAATTGGAGAACAACATCATACAGAGAGAGTCAACGATAAGAGAACTAGAGAACCTGAATGATCTACTCGATGAAGAACTAGAGATTAAAGACTCCACCATAGGTCTGCTGGAAGATGATCTATTGATTAGTAAAGAAAACTGCACCCAACTCACAGCAAGATTGATTGATCTTGAGATGAACAACTCTGCACTCGCCTCAGAAATCCAGCTGCTGGATAGAGCGGTGTCGATGGTGGGTCAAGATGCCATCAAGGAGCTTCTATGGGCATACACTGAGGTTTCTTTACTGTATGAGGACCTTCAAAGGGAACACGACGAGTTACTTTCAAAATATTATGCGCTCCTGGCTCAAGTCCCATAATATATGCGTGAAAAAGTCGTTAAGAACCCGTTGG
>JAEHCT010000053.1 GCA_020697635.1 Candidatus Bathyarchaeota archaeon | reverse complement strand
TCCTTGTTGCTCATGGACACTTCTGGTCTCGATGAAATACGAGAGGTATGTCTATTATTCCTTTCTCTAGTATTCGCGTTTTACGAAGAACTCTACGAGGGCCTTCAGCTCTTCCTTGGTCGGGGTGTCGGGTATCACGTTCAGCGACTTGAACGCCCTCGTTATGTACTCATCCGCCACGCTTCTCGCGTAGGCGATGGAGCCCACCTCCTCCAGGGTCTCGACGGCTGCTTCGATGTCCTCGTGGGACGCGTCCTCGACCCCGAACGCCCTGTCAATGAGCTTCCTCTGTTCTTCGGTGGCGTTCTCCAAAGCGTGTATGTTTATCAGGGTCTTTTTTCCTTCCCGGAGGTCGCTCCCCACGGGTTTACCGAGTGTCTCCTCGTCCGCCGTCACCCCCAGTACATCGTCCTCGATCTGGAAGGCGACGCCGGCGTCCCACGCGAAGATACCAATGGCATTGACCTGCTCATCCGAGCCACCGCCCACCAAGGCACCCACCTGGGCACATGCCCTGAACAAGGCGCTGGTCTTTGCGCCCACCATATAGATGTAGTCGTTCACAGTCACGTCCGAGGCGCCCGGGAAGCTGATGTCAAGCGCCTGCCCCTGGCACAGGATCATCGTAGCCTCTGTGACCTTGTCTATGCACTCAAGGAGCCGCTCAGGGGACATCCCGGGGGGCCTGTTATTCACCATGATGTCGTATACCTTGGCGAAAAGGAGGTCCCCGGCTAGAATAGCCATGGGCATACCATACACCTTATGCACCGTGGGCTTGCCTCTGCGGAGATCGTCGTGGTCCATCACGTCATCGTGAACGAGAGTGAAGCTGTGGAGTAACTCGACGGCGGCAGCGAACGGGACGGCGTCCTCGGCTCGCCCACCGACCGCCTCACATGCCTTAATGGTCATGTACGGCCTAAGCCGTTTACCTCCCGCCTTTATGAGGTGCAGGCTCGCCTTTTCGAGGGACTCCGGCTCCTGTCCGCTGAGCTCCCTCGTGAGGAAGCTGTTGATCATCTTCGCGTTCTCAGCTAGTTTCCGCCCTATGGCCTTCACTTGAGCCATTATCCTTCCCCTAGTTTTGTGATAGACAGGGTGTAATCCTCTTAAAGGTTGTCTCAGCGGCGTTCAACGTACTTCGACGCATCGAACCCCCGAAGCCTTAGCCACTCGGCGGTCCTACCCATTATCAGGGTGGGAACGTTCTTCAGCTCAGACACGTCCCTGGCTCCGGTAAGGAACATGACCACCTTGAGCTCCTGGATGACATTGTCCACGTACTCCGCCAGCGCGTCCCTGCCCTCAACGGCCTTCTCCAGGAAGGGCTTGGCCATCCCCGCGGCGTCGGCGCCTAACGCGATGGACTTCGCCATCTCTGCGCCCGTCCTGATTCCGCCAGACGCGATGACCTTGAGGCCTGTGCTCCGGCTGGTCTCGACGACGCTGACGGCGGTGGGTATCCCCCAGTTCCATAGCGCCTGCCCCAGGTACTCCTGGTCCCTCTTCCCGACCTCCCTGGCGATGTGGTACTCGACCGCTGACCAGCTCGTGCCCCCCACGCCGCTGACATCCACGGCGGCTGCCCCAGCCTCCTCGAGCTTCACCGCCTCCTCGTAGGCAACCCCGCAGCCCGTCTCCTTCATCACTATGGGCGTGTCTAAGGCGCCCGCTATCTCCCTGACCTTCTCGAGGATGCCGCTGTAGTTGGTGTCGCCCCCCACCTGCACCGCCTCCTGCAGGGGGTTCATGTGAAGCGCGAGGGCGTCTGCGTCAACCATCTCGATGCACCTAACGGCCTCCTCAACGCCCCACCCAAGGAAGAGCTGAGGGCATCCGAGGTTGCCGATGACGAGGGAGTTGGGCGCCTTCTCCCGGACGACTGCGAACGTGCCCGCGGTCTCAGGCTCTTCCACGGCGATCCTCTGGCTGCCCACGCCGATGCCTATGCCCTTCTCCTCCGCGACCTCGGCGAGCAACGCGTTGATCCCCAGCGCCTCCCGGGTTCCCCCGGTTATAGCGCTGATAATTAGCGGCGCACGCAGCTCCCTGCCGAAAAGCGTGGTCCGGGCGTCCACATCGTCCAAGTCTATCTCAGGGAGGGCCCTGTGGATGAGCCTAACGTCCTTCAGCCCCGTGCCGACGTCTCCCTCGACGTCCTCCTCCAGGCTGACCCTGATGTGCCTCATCTTCCGCTTCTCTATGCCGCTCATACATTCACCTCTTCAGCCGTGTCCCAATTACTTTTTCGCCTCTCAGGGCCGCTCTTACGCGGCCCCCCACGGTCGCGTTGACCAGCACGACCTCGATCCCGGCCTCGACGGCCTCCGTCGCCTCAACTACCTTACCGAGCATGCCGCCGGTCACGTCAGTGTCCAGCGCGTCACCGATCTTGGCCTCGTCGCCGTGGTTGCTAAGGGAAAGCTCCTCGATCAGTCGGGCGTCTTCGACGAGCTTGGGGTCGTCTGTGAATACCCCATCGACGTCTGAACCCAACACCACCCTCTCGGCTTCTAGGCCCTTAGCCAGCTTCACGGCGAGCTGGTCGCCCGAGATTATGGTGAATCCCTGCCGGGTGTCCATGACAGCGTCGCCGTAGAGAACAGGGATAAGCCCAGACTCGATTAGTCTCTCGACGACTTGGAGGTCGATATCGGTTATTCGTCTACTCTCCGTCACTATGAAGGAGGAGGGAGAGACGGCGAACGCGGGCACCCCGGCGTCGAGGAGTTCACGGACGATTATATCGTTGAGCTCAATCATGGCCTGATGGGTCTTGGAGAACCCGATGATCTGCCTCGGCTCCCTGTAGCCCTCTGCGATCCCGTACTCCGTGGCGATCGGGTGACCATACGAACCTCCTCCGTGAACGACGACCAGTGGCTGGGCGTCGGCCTCCGCGATCTCGGCTGCCAGACGGGCGATGTTGTCGATGTGTGGCGTGAACGGCTTGTCCTTGTATGTGACGACGCTTCCACCGAGCTTAAGAATCAGCATTCCCTTCCTCAATCCACCTGCTCTCGACGCCCCGGTCCGTCAGCTGAACCCTATAGCTATCGCTCTTCCTCCGCCTGATGGCCTTCTCCACGGCTCTCATCCTCTCCTCCTCTGCGACGGCGATCATGCAGCCGCCGCCGCCGGCGCCGGTGAGCTTCGCCCCGAGGGCGCCGTTCTGCCGCGCGGTGTGCACAAGACTTTCCAGCTTCATGGTCGAGACGCCTATCGCGGACAGCAGGCCGTGGTTCATGTTCATGAGGTCGCCGATGCGACGGATGTCTTTGGCGAGCAGGGCGTCCAAGCCCTCCCCGGCTATGCCCCCCATGGAGTCTATGATGGAGTCCATGAGCGCCGGGTTCCTCTCCTTGAGGGCCGCGACGCTCTCCACCATCTTCCTGGTTGACCGCTTCTTCCGGGTGTTACCGATGATGAAAGGCATGGACGAGTCTAGTTTATGGTGCTTTATGCCCGCGTCTCTCTCGTAGCTCAGTACGCCGCCGAAGGTGCTGACGGTGTTGTCCACGCCGCTGGGCTTCCCATGTATGATGGTCTCACCCTCGAACGCCAGTCTGGATATCTCTTCCTTGCTGAGGCCGGCGTCGAAGAGCCGCTCCACGGCGCCCACCGTGGCCACGCATATGGCGGCGGAGCTGCCCAGCCCCACCGCTATGGGTATCATGGACCTCACCTTCAGGTTCACGCCTGACTCGACGCCGAGGTGGTCCATGGTCTTCTTGGCCGCGACGTTGAGGGCCGCCAAGTTCCTGCCCCTCCAAGCCTTCCCTCTGACCGAGTGGTAGACGTCGTCCTCGAAGTAGCCGGAGAACCCGAGGTTGTCGGCGTCCACGTAGACCTTTCTGTCGTCGCGCCTGCTCGCGTACACCCGTGCCCTCCGGTCTATGGCGAGGACGACGGCTGGCCCACGGTAGACCACGCTGTGCTCGCCGAACAGTATCATCTTTCCTGGCGCCGTTGCCTCCACCTGCATCGTCTTCAATCACCGGGTTATCTTCAGGGCGGCGTATCCCACGACCGCGCTGTAGTCTCCTATAATGTCTCCGCTAGTATAGTATGAAAGTAACTCTGCTCTGCCTGCCCCCGCGAGCTTGGAGGCCACCAACGCGGCCGACACTGGGCCGTAGCCACACGTCGTTATCCTGTGCTCCCTCACGACTCTCTGGAGCTTCTCCTCGTCCATCTCCAGTATGGCGTCTATTACCAGCCTGTCCTTCCTGTTCGCCGACTCCTGGCGCTCCTGATGGGTCAGGTCCGTCGACGCGATCACAAGGGCGTTCTTATCATCCGTGGCCCCGTGGATTGCTTTGCCTACCTCCATGCTTGTCTCCAAGTCCTGGTACCCCATGCATATGGGCACCATCTTGAAGTCGCCGTAGATGTACTGCAGGAAGGGCGCCCGTACCTCGACGCTGTGCTCCCTCAGGAACGCGGTGTTGTCGTAGTCGATGATCTCAGATTGCTCGAATATCTCCTTGGCGAGAGCCGTGTCCAGGGGCACTCGCCCCAGCGGGGTCTCCCAGCTTCCCTCACCCACAATGGACACGGGGGTCCCCCAGCCCGTGTGGTTGGGCCCGATGACTATGACGGTCTCGGGTTTTTCCTGCTCGGCGAGGGCGAGGTAACAGTGCGCCGCCGCAGGCCCCGAGTAAACGTAGCCCGCGTGGGGGCATACGACCGAGTGGATCGTGCGTTTTGCTAGCGTCTCGCCGGGCAGCCTGCCGGGCCCGCGTTGATGGCTAAAACATTGTTCGATCTGCTGTCTGAGGCGATCAGGTTGCGCGGGGTAGAAGGCCCCAGCGACTACCGGCCGCCTGACGCTCAAACCCGTCACCTACAGCGTTGTCTCGAAGTCCTCGATGGTTGCGCCGAACTCTCCGCTGGTGGGGAGGGTTCCTTTCTCTCTCATGATCTCTCTGACGAGGAGCCAGTAGACTATGGCGAGGCTCCTGCGGCCCTTGTTGTTCACCGGTATCAAGATGTCCACGTTTTTGAGGCTGTTGTCTGTGCTGCAGAGCGCAACTACCGGAATCCCGATCTGGCTAGCCTCCTCGACTATCTGCTGGTCGGCGAGGCTGTCGGTGACGATGACCGCCACGGGCTCGAAGAAGTCCGCGTACTTCGGGTTCGTGAAGGACCCGCTCGTGAACCGCCCAAGGTATGGCCTGCACCCGAGCATCTCGCAGAACTTCTCGACGGGGTTCCTGCCGTACCGCTTGGAGCTGGCCACCACGACCTTGCTCAGGTCCAGCCTGGACAGGAAGCGGGCCACCATCTTGACGCGCTCGTTCATCTGCTCCATGTCCAGCACGAAGAGCCCGTCAGGCCTCACCTTGTATATGAAGGGCTCCATGTCTTTGGTCTTGATGCGGGTGCCTATGTGGACGCCCGCGCTTAGCAGTATCTCCTGAGGCAGGAGCAGGTTCTCGTTTACTTCGACTTCCATTATCTGGTTCCTCCTCTGAGGTCGGGGCTCTCCCGCTCCTCGTGGAACTTTAGGATGTCATCGATGATCTCGACGTGGCCGAGGAGCATCCTGCGGCAGCAGTACCTAGTGACGCCTAGGCTGTCCAGGACCTCACCCGGGTTCTCCCCGGCCTCTATACGCTTGTTGAAGTCCTCCCACTTATCGCCTATGACCTTCCCGCATGAGAAGCACCTAACAGGGACTATCATTCGTTATCCGCCTATGTTTCGCACAGTGTCAGTCAATGCTAACCTGCGCGTTCTACCCACTCAACAACCCGGAGCTTATTTAAAAATACTTCTTTACTCGCCCCCGCCTCTATTCGATGGGTTTCAACGGGGGAAACACTAGAGACGAGTTGAAGTCGGGGTCACGGCCGACGGTGTTCATGGCGTAGGCTACCGCCTCCTCCGGGTTCATCCCGTCCTCTATCAACGCCCTCAGTAGGCAACTGAACGCGAGGTCCGTGTGCTCAAGAGTCACAGGTCCGTCCCAGCTGACGTACAGCCTCGCGCCGTTGTCTATGAAAGCCTATGCCAGGTCGGTCGACTTCATACCGTCGCAGCCCATCACGAGTATCAGGGAACCCCGGAACCGGTCCACCATGAAGTGGTTCACGAAGTCGGCGCCTACCGCGAAGAGGCGTCTCGATCCGAAGCTCGGTCTGGCGGGGTGCACCTCGTCAGCCAGCTGCTCCAGCACGAACTTGTCCTGGCTGTACTCCTCGCCCGTGAAGAACCAAACCATCTCGTCGTTTATGGTGCTGTGAACTCTTAGTATCACGATGTCATACCGCGCCGGGAGCCTCCTCAGGTACTCGACGGTCACCGCCTCTCCGAGAATAGTGTCGAAGGAGTACCCCTCTCGACTGAAGATCTCCAGGGTTTCACCGTGAAAACTAGGGTTCCCGGCGTTGAGCGGGTCGATGTAGACGACGTGGGTCACTGTGTTCTGAGTATTGGACTTGTATGATGCGTCAAGGTAGACTATGGCTGCGATGAAGACGACGAAGAAAAATGTGAATCCGGTGGCTGACCTTCTCCCTCTGGATCTGCTCAAAAACACCGTCTGTATCTGGGTTGTATGCTAGTTCAGGGTTATGTTTGAGTATCTCAGAGTCTTCAGTCGTACCGATTTTAGAGTAGGAGTGGTTGAAAGTGCCTATTTCAGGGTATGTAGGTTCACTGGCCTTCCCTTCTCGAATACTATGCCGAGGCTTCTGAACTGGATCTCGAATATCCTGATCTTGCCGTACCGTTTCTCCTTGAGGAGCCCCAGCTCCTTGAGCTTCATGAGGTGTCTCTGCACGCTCGTGTAGTTGAGGCCGGTGCGGCGGCTCACTTCGCTGATGTTGAGTTCCCCGCTCTCGGTGAGCACCTGGAGCACCCTGATGCGGCCCTTGCTGCCGAGGATGTCCTCGACTATCCGCTCCTCCTTACGACGCATCAATGATTCTCGTCACCTCCTTCTCGAGCTCCTCGGCGGGTATCTTCTCCAGGCTGATGAGCTGGGTCCTGCCCTGGCTGCTTGCCTGTAGCTTGACGTTGACGAAGTCCAGGCTCTTCAGGTTCTTGAGGTACTTCCAGTACTGGGTGTGACCCCGCGGCTCCTCCGTGTACTCCTCGCAGACCAGGCGGTAGGCTTCCTCGATCTCGCCCGTGGTTCCATGGGTCACGTCGTTGGCCTTGAAGAACCGGGCGACCGCCAGGAGCACAAGCTTCTCGTGAGGGCTGAGCTGCCTCACCGCCTCCTTGTTCAGGGTCTGGAAGACCCCCATGGCGGCCGTCCGGACGTGCTCGGGCTGGATCTGGGCTGCGTCGCTCTGCTCTGCCATCCTGCCTGAGCCGTGGAGGACGTCGATGGCGTACCTGGCGTCGCTGTTCTCCTTGTAAGCCAGCTCGCTGATGAAGTCCACTATCTCGAGGGGCACCGCGTCCTTCCTGAACGCCTTCTCGACACGGTACAGGAGTATGTCGGCCAGCTGGGCCTGGTCGTAGTCCCGCATCCTTATGACGTTGCGCTGGAGGCTGCTCAGGGTGCTCCGGTCCAGCTTCCTGAAGACCTCGGGGTCCTTGCTGATGAACATGATGTTTAAGCGGCGGGGCTCGTCTGGCTCGGTCTCGTGGAACCTGGTGAGGTAGTAGAGGGCGTCGCTGCCCTCGTTCTCGATGAGGACATCCACCTCGTCAAGGGTCAGCAGTATCTGGGCGTTGTCCTCGTC
>JAEHCT010000052.1 GCA_020697635.1 Candidatus Bathyarchaeota archaeon | reverse complement strand
ACCTTCATGTTGATCCTAGTGTTCGTGGGCGTGGAGGCAGCCCTCCGTGAGCTCCGCGAGGCGGCCCTCGACGAAGTCCTCTATGCTCTGCGCCACGTCCTGGCTGCGGGCCTGGAGGACGGCGACGGTGCTGCTCTGGAACATCTGGATGGCTCTCTGGCCCATGCCGCTTGATATGACGACATCGGCCCCCATGGCCATCATCCTCTCAGGCGGGAGCCCCCTGCCGCCGAAGTGGCTGCTGTCGTTGGGCGTCACGCCGCTGTCCACCGCCTCCCCGTCTTCCATCTGGAACCACGCGAAGTATGGGGCTCTGCCGAAGTGAGCCGAGAGGTTGTTGGCCTCCTTATCCGCTACGGGTATTACTATCTTCACCATTTCTCATCACGTTCCTTTGTGTGGGCTTACTCTCCTCTCCTTCCTCGCCCCTGCCCCATCCCCTGTCCTCCGCGTTGGCCGAAGTGGCCTCCCACGGTGGGGCTTGAGGTTTCCCTGAGGGCGCCCGACTTGAACTGGTTCAACGCCGCCTCTACGGTGCCCGTCGCGCCCGTGTACACATTTATCCCCGCATGGCTGAGCGCCATGTGGGCGTTGGGGCCGACGTGGCCCGTTAGGACGGCTTTCACTCCCTGCTGGGCCACGGCTTGGGCTGCGCCTATGCCGGCGCCGTGGGCTGCTCCTATGCTGGAGTTGGGTACTGCCTGGTACTTCATGGTCTCCGTGTCCACTACGAGGAAGACGCTACAGCGCCCGAACCTTGGGTCCACGGCGCTCTCGAGGCTACTCCCTGTGGAGGATACCGCTACTTTCATTCATGTTTCACCTTTTTTTCTATCTTTTCGACTACTTCTCTGAACGACTTGGCTGCGGGAGAACCAGGGCGTCTGAGTATGAACGGGGTTCCCTCGTCGCTGTCCATCGATATCCTGGGGTCGATGGGTATGCTTCCGAGGAGCTCGACATCCATCTCCTCGGCAACTTTGGCGCCTCCTCCCTCGCTGAACACCTCGATGGTCTCGCCGCAGTGGGGGCAGACCAGCCCCGCCATGTTCTCGACTATTCCGAACACGGGGACCTCCATCTTTCGTGCGAAGGTGACGGCCTTCTTGACGACGGCCTGGCTGACCTCGCTGGGGATGGTGACTATGACGACGCCGTCCATCTCCGGTAGAAGCTGCAGTATGCTGAGGCTCTCGTCGCCGGTCCCAGGTGGGAGATCGACCAAGAGGTAGTCCAGCGGGCCCCAGGCCACCTCTCCGAGGAACTGGCGGATGGCACCCATCTTCAGGGGGCCCCTCCAGATCACCGGGGACTCGTCGTCCGGTAACAGGAAGTCCATGGAGACGACTCCGACTCCCTCGGGACCCGTGACAGGGGAGATGCCGGCCGGGCCCGAGCCCAGCCTCTCCCCCTTGAGGCCCATCATCTTGGGTACGCATGGCCCTGTGAGGTCGGCGTCCAGTATGGCAACCCTCTTGTCTCGGCTGTTGACGGCGAGCCCCGTCGCGAGGTTGACGGTGACGAGACTCTTTCCCACACCGCCTTTCCCGCTGATGACGGCGATCTTGTGCTTGATGGAGCTCATGCGTTTCTTGATCAGATCCATCTGGTGATTCTTCTGCTCCCAAGGATTTGGGACATCGTCTCTATCCGCCATACCCATCGTCTCAGTTTAGTCTAGGTTAAATCCATTTACCATTGTAGAAGTGCCTCATAAAAGTATTCTTACAAGGTCTTCCGGACACGGCATAAGTGACCGAGTTTAGTTGATAACCTTATCTTCCCCATGAGGCGAATCATAACATTTTAGACGGATCGTGTCATCAATTTGACGGAGAACCGGTTGCACCCCATGAAAGAACTAGAAGCTCTCAAGAGGCGCCTAAAGGAGAGGCCGGACGAGAACGCGAACGCAGCGGTAGCCATACTGATGAGGCCCGTCGACGACGACCTGGAGGTGTTTCTCGTCAAGAGAGCCGAGGTCGAGGGGGACCCGTGGAGCGGGGACATGGCGTTTCCCGGGGGAAAAAGAGGCTCTCAGGACATGAGCCTCGTGGACACCGCCGTCAGGGAGATCATGGAGGAGACCGGCATCGACCTCAGGGAACATGAGCCCCTGGGATACTTGGAGCCACTCTTCTCCTGGGTGAGGACCACCTTCTCGGTCCAGCCCATACTCTACCTCTTCGAGGAAAACCCCGCCATCACGCTGAACTACGAGCTCACCGAGTACACGTGGACCCCCTTGAAGGAGCTGGAGAAGACACGGTCTCAGGCCGTGGTGAAGGGCTGGGACAGCCCAGTGTTCAATATGGGGGAAGACGTCGTCTGGGGCCTGACCTATAGGATGCTTGAAAGCCTCATAGAGGCGCTTGGGGAGGACTAGAGGAGTTCCTTTAAGGACTCCGCGACCTGCCCCGGAAGCTCGCCCACATCCACACCGGCGTCCCTCAGGGCGTTCATCTTGCTCTCAGCGGTCCCCGAGCTTCCCTGGATGATGGCGCCGGCGTGGCCCATCCTTTTACCTGGCACGGCGGCTCTGCCTGCGACGTACGCGGCCACCGGCTTGGTGAAGCCGCCGTCCCCGATGAACGCGGCGGCGCGCTCCTCCGCGTCTCCGCCTATCTCCCCTATCAGGGCGACGGCCTCGGTCTCGGGGTCCTCCTCGAACCAACGGAGCACGTTCACGTAGTCGAGGCCCACGACGGGATCCCCGCCCAAGCCTACGCACGTGCTCTGCCCGAGGCCCACGCGGGTGATGTGGGCGGCGATCTCGTAGAACAGGGTGCCGCTGCGGCTGATGACCCCCACCTCGCCCTTCTTGAAGACCTGGGCCGGCATTATGCCCATCTTACATTCCCCGGCCTTGATGAGCCCGGGCGTGTTGGGCCCCACGACGGTGGTGCCGCTCAGCCTGGCCCTGGCCATGAGCTCTACGCTGTCCCTGACGGGCATGCCCTCGGTGATAACCACCACGGGGTCGATGCCCTCCTCCACGCTCTCGAGCGCCGCGTCTAGCGCGTAGGGCGCCGGCACGAAGATTATGCTGGCGTCGACGCCGTGGCTCTCCTTCGCCTCCACCACAGTGTCGTAGACGGGGAGCCCCTCGATGGTCTGCCCTCCGCGGCCGGGCACCGTCCCCGCCACGACCCTGGTGCCGTACTCCCTCATGAGACGCGTGTGGAAGGCCCCCTGGCTGCCCGTAATGCCCTGCACCAGGACCCTGGTGTCCTTGTCTATGAACCGCGTCACCTAGCTCGCCTCCGCCAGCTTCACCGCCAGCTTCGCCGCCTCCTCCATGGAGCCCAGGGTTTCGACCCCCGCCTCATTCAGTATCTTCCTGCCCTCCTCCTCGTTGGTGCCCATCATGCGGACAACTATGGGCTTCTCGACTCCCAGCTCCCTGCGAGCCGCCACGATGCCCTCCGCGGCGTGGTCGCACCGGGTGATGCCGCCAAGGACGTTCACGAAGAGCGCCCGGGTCCTTTCATCGCCTAGCACGAACTTGGCGGCCTCGCCTATGCGCTCAGGGGTGGCGCCTCCACCAAGGTCAAGGAAGTTGGCGGCTCTCCCGCCTTGGAGCATCACGGTGTCCAGAGTAGCCATGGTGAGGCCGGCGCCGTTCCCGATGATGCCTATGTTGCCGTCGAGCTCCACGTAGGTCAGGCCCTGGGACTTGGCCTCCATCTCCCTCTCCGTGAGCTCACCCCGATAACTTTCCAGGAGCCTCTCCTCAAGTTCCCTGTGCCTGAAAAGCGCGTTGTTGTCGACATTGAGCCTGGCGTCGGCCGCCGTGAACCCGTCCCCCACCTCCGCCAACGGGTTTATCTCGGTGAGCTCGGCGTCCATCTCCAACGCCAGCTCGCAGAGGCTCTCGATCACTGCCGCGAACTGAAGCATCTTCCTGCCGCCGTACCCGAGCCTCTTCGCGACGAGGTTAGCGTGGTAGCTCCTCAACCCATTTATTGGGTCCACCAAGTGCCGCACGATCCTTTCCGGGGTCTTGGCGGCGACCTCCTCGATGTCCATGCCTCCCTCGCTTGAAGCCAGCACCACGTACGCCTTGTTGCGGCGGTCCACCGTGACACCCAAGTAGATCTCGTTGACTATGCTCAGCTTCTCCTCTACGTATAGCTTCTCCACCGTGAGACCCTTTATCCTCATCCCCAGCAGCGCGTCAGCCGCCTCGGCAGCTTCCTCCGGAGTGTCCGCGAACCTGACTCCCCCGGCCTTGCCTCTGCCGCCGACCGGTAGCTGTACCTTGATCACGACAGGCTTACCGAGCTCGGCGGTGTAGTCGCGGGCTTCCCGGGGCGTGGTGACCATCCTGCCCTGGGGCGTCGGTATCCCGTGTCTCCTGAAGTATTCCTTGGCCTCGTACTCTAGCAGCTTCAACCTGTGCCCCTCTACTGATTCAACCAATTTACACGATGCTGGTAAATATTCGTTCTGGGAGAAACAAATCCACCTCGATGTTAAGGGAGGATAATGATATCAAGGTCTTAATTGAAGTAATATGATTTGAGGTTCGAGACAAGAGAGATCGCCATCATCGTGGTGTTCAGCGCCCTCGGAGCCGTCCTGAGCGTACCCGTGGGCCACCTAGGCAACTACCTGAAAACCTTCCCGGCCATCCCGCTTGGCACAGGCCAGATCCTTGCAGGCTTCCACGTCTTCCCCGCCGCTATAACTATGATGCTGGTGAGGAGGAGAGGCGCCGCGGCCGCCACGGGGACCGTGAAGGGGCTGGTTGAGGCGGTTCTCTTCAGCTTCCACGGCTTCTCGGTGATCATCATGAGCGGCGTCCAGGGGCTGGTCCTCGACGCAGCCGCCATATTCTTCGGATACGATTCCAAGGTGGGACTGTGCCTGGGATGTGGCTTGTCAGCTGCTAGCAACGTCGCCTATCTCCAGTTCTTCCTCAGGCTGGGGTTCCCGGTGGAGGTTTTCACGATGATGTACGTCTTGGCCTTCGTCTCGGGAGTCGTGCTCGGCGGCTATCTTACGGACACGGTATACAGCATGGTGAAGAGGAGGATAGAAATCTAGGATTAATCATAGATCGGCTGCTTAACATATGGTTACCTATGTTTTAAAACGCCGTGAAGCCGTTCAATAGACGATATTCATGGATAAGACGATCCTCAGAGAGAAGGTGTTAGAGGAGATCGACCGCAGGGCGAACGAGATCATCGAGTACGCGACCGCGATATGGAAGTACCCCGAGCTCGGGTTCAAGGAGTTCAAGACAGCCGAACTCACAGAGAAGAAGTACGAGGCGGCGGGCTGGCGCTACGAGAAAGGCATAGCCATAACGGGCAGCAAGGCCTACCTCAAGGGAGACGGTTCTGGGCCCTCCATAGGCGTAGTGGGTGAGCTTGACGCCCTCCACATCCCGGTGCACCCCGAGGCTCATCCGGCCACAGGGAACGTCCACGCCTGCGGCCACCACAGCCAGATGGCCGCCATGCTTGGCGCAGGCTACGGCCTCGACGCCGTGAAGGAGCAACTGGACGGCGAGGTCGTCATGGTCACGGTCCCGGCCGAGGAGTACATAGAGATCGACTACCGGAACAGGCTCCGCGAGGAGGGCAAGCTGGAGTTCTTCGGCGGCAAACAGGAGTTCATCAGGCTAGGCGCCATGGACGACGTGGACATCGTCTTGGGCAGCCACAGCGCCATGGATCAGGAGGAGCTCATAGGCGTCGGCGGCAGCAACAACGGCTTCGTCGGCAAGCTCGTACGCTACATAGGCAGGGAGTCCCACGCCGGCGGCGCCCCGGATAAGGGGATCAACGCCCTGAACGCCGCCATTCTGGGCCTCATGGGCATCCACGCCAACAGGGAGACCTTCCGCGACCAGGACACCATAAGGGTCCACCCCATCATCACCAAGGGAGGCGAGATAGTCAACAACGTCCCCGCCGACGTGAGGATGGAGAGCTACGTACGCGGCAAGACCGTGGAGGCCGTCATGGACGCCAACAGGAAGGTGAACAACGCCCTGAGGGCCGGCGCCATGGCCGTGGGCGCCGAGGTGGAGATCCAAGACCACCCCGGCTACATGCCCTACACCAGGGACCCCAACTTGGAGAAGGTAGTCATCGCCTCGTGCGAGGGGCTAGTCGGGAAAGACCAGATAAAGCACAGGGAGCACAGCACGGGCAGCACCGACATGGGCGACTTCAGCTGCATAATGCCCACATCCAGCATCGGTATGGCCGGCACCGAGGGCGCCGGCCACAGTAGAGACCTCAAGGTCGTCGACCCCGTGAAACAGTACATCTGGCCCGCGAAGGCCCTAGCCGTCACGGTTGTGGATCTCCTCGCTGATGACGCCAAAGAGGTAAAACAGGTCATAAACGGGTTCAAGCCCACTATAAACAGGAAAGAGTACACTGAGTTCATGAAGAAGATGGTACTGTGAGTTAACTATATCAGTTAAAAATAAATTATCTATTATCTCTAATTAACTATTTTAATTAAAAAAACCGGGTTTGTTAAATAGATAACAAAAAAAGGGTAACATTTAATATTGAGACGCATATGAGCCACTCCGAACCCTAAGTAAGGTTCCGGGGATGCGCAGAAAAGGCCATGAAGACGACACATGAACTCAAGAGCTTCTACAGTGGGATATCTCGGGACTTGAAGGTGATGTTCGCCAGGTCCAGTATCGCCAACTTCGTGATGAACCTTAATCCTTATAACTCGATATTCATCGTCGCCCTCGGCGCCACGGGTACGCAGCTGGGACTGTTAACCTCCCTCTCCATGGGGTTGACCGCCGTCACGGCTATGCTAACCGGCTGGCTCTCCGACCGCTTGGACAGGAAACAGATGTTCCTCGTCGGCGCCTTCATCGGCATACTCGTCCCGTTAACATACCTGACCGCGGGCTCCCTCTACTGGCTCATCCCCGCCTTTGTTTTAACCGGGTTCGCCAACGGTATAATCGCTCCTGCCTGGATGGCAATGTACGCCAACAGCGTCAGTAACAAGCAGAGGGGGACCGTCTACGGCCTGGCCAACATATTCATACTCACTCCGGTGCTCTTCGCCGGTCTAATCGGGGGACAAATAGTGGCCATCTCCGGCGGCCTAACGTTGGTAGGCATACGACCCGTCTACGTAGCGCAAGCAGCCCTGCTCGTTCTTGCCTGGGTAATGGTCTGGAGATACCTCGGCAACAGGAAACCCAGTCAGCCTAAGAGAAGACTAAACGCCAAGACCATGCGTGATGACTACGGCAACGTCCTCGCCAAGAAGGGGGTTCTGTCTTGGGTTCTGATGAAGAGCCTGGGCAGTCTAACCCTAGGCCTTGTCGGACCCTTCTGGATGGTTTACGCCGCCGTGGTACACGGCGCCTCGACTATGGTCATAGCCTACATGGTCACGGCGAGGAACCTTACCAAGATAGTCACATCGCCTCAGGTGGGCAGGCTCACGGACAAAGTGGGCAGGAAGAAGATGATCCTCGGCGGCAGGCTGGTGATGTACGCATCAACCGCTATTTTCCTGTTACTGGGGAAGAACCCGGTCACCCTCATTCTGGCGTGGGTTCTCATGGGGATAGCAGATAGCACACAGGTGGCTTGGCAGGCCTAGGAGGCCGAGTTGGTGAACCATAGCCAGAGGGCGCGAATGACGGCCCTGAGCATCGCTGCCTTCAACGCGTTGGCCGTCCCCTCCAGCATACTAGGCGGCTGGCTGTGGGACAGCGTTAGTCACCTGTCCCCCTTCGTCGTCATGGCTTTAATCGA